>CAZXLJ010000071.1:12440-17014 GCA_964641175.1 uncultured Cellvibrionaceae bacterium | reverse complement strand
TACTGCTGACCGAAGAATCCCGCCGCGCAGAATTTGCCAGATTGCGCCGTTGGGGCATTCGCGGCGTGAAGGTGGATTTTTTTGCAGGGGACGGCCAGTCGATGATGGCTTATTACAATGACATTGTCCGCGATGCCGCGGATTTTGGTCTCATGGTGAATTATCACGGTTCCAGCCTGCCGCGGGGTATGTCGCGTACCTGGCCCAACTTGATGACGATGGAAGCGGTTCACGGAATCGAAATGATCACATTCAACCAGGCATCGGCCGACCTTGCGGCAAGCCACGTCACCATGCTGCCCTTTACCCGCAACCTGTTTGATCCCATGGATTTTACTCCGACAACGTTCGGCGAGATTCCCGACCGGCAGCGGCGCACCACCAACGGCTTCGAGCTGGCCCTGCCGGTGCTGCTTCTGTCAGGCTTGCAGCATATAGCGGAGACGCCACAAGGCATGGCTTCAGTGCCCGAGTATGTCCGGCATATCATGAGTGCCGTGCCCGTCGCCTGGGATGAAAGTCGGTTGGTGCTCGGGAATCCGGGAAAGGACGTGGCGATTGCGCGGCGCGCTGGAAAAGTCTGGTATGTGGCAGGCGTTAATGGCGAACCGTCGGTGAAGGACTGGCAACTTGACCTGAGTTTCATTCGTCCCGTGCGAGGCACGCTGGTAAATGACAGCGATTCAAAAAGTACCCCCGAAATACATGCCGCGGCAACCTTTCCCCCGTTCGAATTCACCAAAAGCGATATAAGCGCGACCGTTGCAACACCGGTACGGATTCAAGGAAACGGAGGATTTTTAATGGTTTTTGGTGACTCTACACTTGACCTGAAATAAGCGCAGACGGGTGGTGCGTTAATGACTTTGCATGATTAGTGCTTTCAATCAGCCGTGGTCCAATCAATTGGTTACGGTTGAAAAGCATCGCTTTTAACTGCATGGGAGAGTCGCGCAATGTTCGCTCTGGAAACACCGCTCTGGGAAATATTCATACGCGGAAGCCTTGTATATCTCGCTGTGGCGTTGATGATTCGACTCGTTCCCAAGCGGCACGCCGGCAATCTCTCACCCAATGATCTGGTCGCGCTGATCGTAGTCGGAAACCTGGCCGGCGGCGCGATTATCGGAGAGGCGAAAGCAATTCCTGATCTATTAATGCTGATCGTCATTGTTCTGGCCTGGGACTATGCGTTCAACTTGATGGAATATTACTTTCCGCGCTTGCGCCGGGTCGTGCAGCATTCTCCCACATTGCTCATTCATGACGGCGTACTGTTAAAGGACAACCTTAGAAAGGAAAAGCTCACCGAGGAGGAGCTGGACGCTTGTCTTCGCAAAAAGGGAGTCATTGACCGGGCGCAAGTGCGACAGGCAATTCTGGAAGTGGACGGCCACATCAGCGTGGTGGAACAAAAACGAGTACTGGAGGGTGATTTTATTCAGAATTGATTAAAGGATCGTTGAGTCTTGTGCGTAAACTGCAAAGGAAATGTCCCAGTTGAAAGATGGGTCAATCTGTTAGGCTTTGATCCCGTCACACTGCTGCTCCCGATCGGGATGGCTCAATCATGAGGAGATATAGAATGTCCAGCCTGGCCTTAGCCCTGATTGAACAGCATGAAACCATTACCCAACTATGGTACGAGGCATGGCGCAACTCTGAGCTTCCCCATCCGGAGATAGCCGAAGCCGCACTGAAAGACCACTTGTCTCCCCAATTGCGCCGCATCGGTGAGCAGATGCAAGACCTGGAAAATGCGGATTCCCCGGAAGCAAACTGGGCAAAGCCGGATCGCATGGACCCGGAAGCCAGGGTGGACCAGAACATGCCAATCGAGGAAGTGGTCATGGAATACAGTCTGGCCCTGGACGTACTGCGTCAATGGATCAGTGATCAAAAGCTGAAGCCGTCGTTTGAAGAATACACTTACCTCTTTCAGAACATTTTTGAATTGACAGCCGAGTCAGTCCGTCGTTATGAGGCTCGACGTCATGAGCAGATCAGTGAGGAGCGATCAAAATATCTGGCAGGACTGACTCATCAGATGAGAACGCCCATTTCTACCCTGATGATGCAGATGCAAATCATGGAGCGACAACGCGAAGTTAGTCCGTCATTGATTAACGTGTGTCAACGCAATCTGAAACGGTTGTCACTGATGGTTAACACGGTAATGCGCCTGGAACGATTCAAACCCAACGAACTTCCCGTGCGACCCCAGATCGTCTATCCCGCACGGCTGATCGATCAGGCTCTGGACGACTACCAGCCGGATGCGAGCCACAAGGGCCTGCGACTGGAAACAGTAGTTGATCGGACCCTTGACATGCGCATCGATCCCGATCTTTTTTTGGACGTAATGGGAAATCTGATTGATAACGCAGTGAAATATACCTCGTCCGGATTTGTCCGCGTTGAAGTCGAAGATCTGGCGGATTCAGATCTGGTGCTTTTCAAAGTACTCGATTCAGGGCCAGGAATTGCACCGGACCGGCAGGCGGGCCTTTTGGGGCCGGTAAAACCGGTAGAACTCAGTGGAGCCGGAATCGGAATGCACGTTGCACAACGGGCTGTGACGGCGATGGGAGGTACTATCGGGATCGACAGTGAAGTGGGTCAGGGAACGGCAGTGTGGTTTAAGCTGCCCCGGTTTATGTCGAAAGAAATTGAAGCGTAATGTTCTATAATGCAGTCTCCAAAAAAAAGGCCCGGCGTTCGCCGGGCCTGGAAATCTAATCTGAATAAAATTAACCGTGTCTGTCTTCTTTCCACTTTTTCTTCATGTCTTTTTTGGTCTCTTTAAAATCTTCGTACTGCTTGTATTCTTCTTTGGTAAGGATAGCTTTTAATTTTTGATCTTTTTCATCGGCCAGGTCGCCGATTTGGTCATGCGTTTTTTCCATGAGATCGTGTTTCTGATCATGGAATTCCTCGAGGATATTTTCTACCTGGTCAGCTTTTTCTCCGCTGAGATTAAGGTTTTTGACCAGCCGGTCGGCGTGATCATCACCAGCCATTGCGCCCATGGGCAATGCAAGACCAATTACGGTTGTAGCCAGAATATGTCTTAAATGCATAAATTCCTCCGAGAATTATCGTTTTTACAAGCTCAGCGTCTGTTCAGGCGCGTTATGGGAAGGTGAGCTTGGACTTGGAAACGCCCTGAGGGGGAGTTAGCAAAATGGATGCCGGATCAAAACCACTGCACAAAGCAGTAAAGTAGGTGCGTTCATCCGAGCGTTTGAACCGTTTCCGGGCCGAAATGTCTTAATTCGGTTGCTGCACTGGTCTGCGAGGCCTTTATGAAGTTTTTTGTGCGTTTACTGTTTATTTCGTTATATGTGCCGTTGGCGCCGGTGGCTTGCGCTCAGAGTTCCGCAGTCCCCGGGGTAGCAGCGCCGGTACCCGCAGGGCAGACAACAATCACGCAGGTGGGTGGCAATCAAATCGCCGACGCGCCCCTGTCCCGGGCGGAACTGGATCAGCTACTTGCCCCCATCGCGCTCTATCCCGATACCGTCCTCTCCCATGTCCTCATTGCGGCGACCTATCCACTGGAGGTAGTCCATGCTCACCGGTGGGCGCAAGATCACAAACATCTCGATGCCGACGCAGCTCGTGAGGCGGTTGAGGACCGAGACTGGGATCCCAGCGTCAAGGCACTGGTTGCATTTCCGGAACTGTTGAGCCGGATGAGTGAAGATCTGGAATGGACAGAAACGATCGGCGAAGCATTTCTGGCAGACGAGGCGCTGGTCATGGATGCCATTCAGGCATTGAGGCAACACGCATATGATCGGGGCAGTCTGGAGCAGATGCAGCATCTGCGGGTTGAACGAGTTGAAAAAACCATCGTGATCGAGCCTGCGGTAGAGCGCGTCGTTTATATCCCGTACTACGATACGCGTGTCGTGTATGGGCCCTGGTGGTGGTCAGACCATCCCCCCGTTTATTGGCGCTATCCGCAGAACCATGTCTACATCGGGGGACACTACTGGGGGCAACGGGCCTACCTGGGCTCTTCATTTTTCTTTGCGTCTTTCCACTGGCCGCAGCGCCGCGTAGTACATATTCATCATCATCACCATCCCAAGTCTTTCCATTCCGCCCGGCGAATTGCTACCTATAAAGATGCTCGCCACTGGCGCCATGATCCTGTGCACCGGCGGGGAGTGGCTTATCGCCACAATGTAGTAAGACAACGCTTCGACCAGCATCCGAATTATCTTCGAAATCATACGGCGCGCGAACGTCTGGAAGACCGGCGTCGCAGCGACCGGTCGGGTAAATATCTGCCGGCACCTGAAAGAAAAGCGGACCGGACGGTGTTCCGGGGTAACAATGGAGAACGCTCGCCGCGCAAAGCGGATGCTGTCATTTCCGAGCGTCGCAAAGAAGACCGGCCTCTCGTCCGCCGGACGGGGGACACGTCCCGGCCTCTGGAAAACCGTGAACGGACAGGTAACCCCCCGGAGTTTCGCGACCGGGAGCGAGGAGAGTCGCCCGTGCAGAAGCGATCAGCGGTAACCGGAACCGTGCAACCCATTGGCGAACGCAAGTTACAGACACCG
>CAZXLJ010000071.1:2369-12340 GCA_964641175.1 uncultured Cellvibrionaceae bacterium | reverse complement strand
ACGGGAAGCTGAGGCTCGGGAACGCTTGCAGCGTCGCGATACGAGTGACGGGAAACGCCAGCTGCGCACTTCCTCTGCCCCTTCCAGACAGGAGAACAGCTCAAGCCGGGCCGAAAGGCCACGCGATGAGTCTGTGGCGCGGCCTAACAGGTCGGAGTGGAGAACAGAACGCCCCGCTCAGAGAGCAGAACGTCCCGCGTCCAGGCCAGAGCGCCCCGTCTCGAGAATCGAGCGTCACGAGCCGAGAGCCGAACGTTCCCCGCCCAGACGAGAAGCGCAAGATCGCGGTTCCAGCGTGCGCTTCAATCGACCGCCGCGAGAAGAACGCTGAGAAAGCTGATGGCTCGGGCTTGTTTTGCTTCGCGGCATCGCGTCTGTTGGAACGGATAACGGCAGCGCGTGCGCGGGGTATTCAAGAAAATGACAGAAATGTGACGTAGTTTTACGCGAGCGTGAATGTCAAGCGGAATGCCCTGCTGCGCGATACAGCGCGGTAAGGGAGGCGCCTGTGATAACCAATTTACTGCATCAGCAGCCTTATCTTACAAAACTGTAACTTTACTTGCTCCCACCAAAAAATATACTCCCCGCTCTTAACGCGGTATGTCTGCCCGTGTGTAACTCAGCAGCGACGTTCTTCGTGCGGGTGACATTTGTCTCATGACTTTTCCGCACGTCCACGTCATCACAACCAACTGATTCCATCCAAGGCCACTGAATGAAAAATGCCATTAAGCTCGCTTTAGTCGCTCTCGCCGTGCCTGTCGCTCACCAGTCGGTGGCTCAGTCGGAGCCGGAGCCTCTCGATATCCGTGGACGGATCATGATCGATCACACGGTGTTCGACGGAATCCATAACGAGAACCAGTTGGGCAACGGTTGGGCACTGCGACGGGCGCGTATCGGGATCAAGCATAAATCAGGCAAGGACTGGTCAGCCGAGCTGGAGTTGAGCGTCGATCACGAAGACGAATCCGTCGAGATTGCAGATGGGTTTATCCAGTATCGCGGCTGGAATTTCGGACGACTGTCCATCGGGCACATGAAGGAAGCCTTCAGCCTTGAAGACAATATCAGTTCCATGGATATCAGCACCATGGAGCGCAGCATGGTCACTGAAGCCTTCGCCCCCGGCAGAAACTATGGGATGGCATTGTCCAACGGTACGCAAACCCATAGCTGGAATCTGGGAATCTATCAGGCCAGTGAAACCGAAGTGGATGCGGAGGGCGAGGAAGACGGACGGGATGGCTACGCGCTCACGGGGCGCCTGACTTTCAGTCCGATCAATGACGTGGCCCGCACCCTTCACCTGGGCTTGAGCGGTTCGGTTCGCGACATGCAGGGCACGATGCATGAACTCAACAACCGTCTGGAAATCGATGCATCGGAAGCAGACAGGGTGCTCGAAAGCCGGGCAATAGCGGCCGATCGGATCTCCCAGTACGGGCTGGAAGCGGCGGTGGCGTTGGGCCGGTTTTCCTTGCAGACCGAATGGATGGCCCAGCAGGTAACTGAAGCCATCACCGAAAGTCAAACAGGTCTGGATGCGGATTTCTCCGGGTATTATGTGTTGGCGAGCTATTTTCTGACCGGTGAGTCCAGGGTTTATGACGAAGGTACATTCGGCGAGACCAAACCGGCAGGCAAAAAGGGAGCCGTTGAACTGGTGGTCCGGTACAGTCATCTCGACACCATGATCGAGGCTGAAGGCGTGGAAGCGAATTCGCTGGTGGTCGGTTTGAACTGGTACGCCACAGGCCGGGCAAAGCTGATGCTTAACGTGATCCGTGGAGAAAATGAAAGCGCCGATCCCAGTGAAACCGGTACCGGCAACGCAGTCGCATTCCGTGCTCAATACGAGTTTTAGAATTTTTGGGGAGCGGGCGGTAATGTCGGGCTCTTTGTTGTGGCCGGTTCTGTTGAATCCGGCACCGGGCGCCCCCATCTATGCCTGCTCTTATCGCCCATCAAGGTAATGCTATGTTCTACGAACTCACTGTGGTCCAATTCAGCAAAATGCTCCGCAATCTCAGCGCCATCCTCGATAAAGGCGCGAACTTCGCCGAGAGCAAAAAAATCGACGTAGGAGTGCTGCTTAACGCCCGGTTGGCACCGGATCAGTTCAATTTGATCCGTCAGGTGCAAATTGCCTGCGACACGGCGAAGCTCGGGGTGGCCCGTTTGGCCGGGACCGTGGATACCGCGCCTAAACACCCCGACACCGAGACCACTCTGCCGGAACTCCAGGAACGTATTGCGTCCGTATTAGCGTATCTGGAAAATTTCAAGGAAAGCGACTTTGCCGATGCCGCTTCAATCCAGGTATCGCAGCCGCGCTGGGAAGGCAAGTACATCACCGGTTATGAATTTGCTGTCCAGCACGCCATCCCCAATCTGTATTTTCATGTCACAACCGCTTATGCGATCCTGCGTCACAACGGCGTAGACGTGGGCAAAAAGGATTTTCTGGGCCCCATGCCGTACAAGTCCTGACAAAAGCGCGCAAGCTTCGTCCCATAAAGGCTTGCGCAAGTTGCTTGCGTTGACTGATCCGCAAAACCGCCGAATCTGATACTTCACGTCGAGGAAACTCCCGCCCGTGGCGGTTTTTCTCCGCGGAACCCCACGTGCCGCATTTTCCAGGGCTGCTGAAGTCGTATCGGCGCAGATTTGACAAACCATAGAAGGGGCTGGAAATGCAATACGAATGGGTTTACGACCATCAGGGCATTGATTGGGACGAACTGTCTGAACTCTACCGACTGGCCCCGCTGGGAAAAAAACGGCCTGAAGACTTGCAGAGGGTTTATTTCAACAGCATGTTTCAGTGCTTCGTCTACTCAAACGATCGGCTGATCGGCGCCGGGCGCGCCTTGGCTGATGGCCGCGACTGCTCCTATCTGTGCGATGTGGCGGTACACCCTGATTTTCAAGGCAAGGGATTGGGCAAGGCGATTGTCACCAAGCTGGTGAATCTGTCGTCCGGGCATAACAAAATCATTCTCTATGCCGCACCTGGAAAGGAAGATTTCTACCGGCAAATGGGATTCAGACGCCTGCGCACCGGCATGGCCATTTTTGAAGACGAAGCTCAGGCCATTGCCGGTGGACTGCTTGAAGATAATCGGCCGGCGAGTGACCGCCCACCGGCTGACAGGCCGGTTTCCAGCCAATAGCGGGTAGAGAATCTATACTTGCAGAACACAGGTTTGGAGGCCGGCGTCTGATCGCGGGTTAAAAGCATGAGAATAAGATCACGATTGCACAAATGCCTTCTGGGCTGCCTTACGGTGCTGGCGCTGTGCGGTGTACAGACTCCCGTGGCAGCCGAGCCCATCCGGGTGTTGTTTGAAGAAGGCGCGGATGCGATTGGCTCCTATTGCATGGGGCTGCTGATACTCGCGCTCAGCAAGATCGATCATCAGTACACCATTGAGCACGCCACGGGATTGCGGACCAGCGCCCGCTCCATCGAAAACGTCGAATCCGGTGAGCTGAGTCTAGTTTGGGGTTCCGCGGACGCGCAGCTCGAACAGACACTGTTGCCAGTTCGGATACCGCTTTACAAAGGGTTGCTGGGTCACAGGATTTTTATCATCCACAAAGACGCTCAGCACCGCTTCAACAGCGTGCGAACGCTGGATGACCTTAAACAGTTCACTTTTGCCCAGGGCGCCACTTGGGCCGATGCCCAGGTTCTCGAACAGAATGGCCTCAGGGTGCTGAAAGTCCACAAATATCACAGCCTCTTCCACATGCTGGATGGAGGCCGCTACGATGCCTTTCCCCGAGGTTTACAGGAACCCTGGCAAGAGCTGACTGCCTGGCGGGAACTGGATTTGACTGTGGAGAGTCGGGTGATGCTGGTGTATCGGATGCCCTTTTATTTCTTTGTAGGTCGCCATAATCCGCAACTGGCCGCGGACATTGAACGCGGGTTGAATCTGGCCATCGCCGATGGAAGTTTTGATGAATACTTCTTCAAGGATCCAACGGTTCGCGACGCGCTGCAACGAAGCGATATTCAGAATCGTGTGGTGATTGAGCTGAAGAATCCGTCGCTTCCCTCTCAGACGCCGGTAGATCGAAAAGAATTGTGGCTGAACGCGGACCAGCTCAAGTAATCGGGTTCGACGGGTCTCGGACCGCCTGCAGCTCTTCTTCGAGTCGCTGGCTTTCAACAGCGCGTGGCTTGTGGAACCGGCCCAAAGCCAGGTAGACCACGGGCGTCAGATACAGAGTGAACAACGCCGCCAGCCCCAAACCACCAAACATCACCCAGCCGATGGCCGAACGGGCCTCCGCGCCCGGTCCGGTACTCAAGATCAGCGGCAGCCCGCCAAGTACCGTTGACAGCATGGTCATCGCGATTGGCCGCAGCCGGACTTGTGCCGCTTGCGTTGTCGCCTCCAGTAAAGGCAACCCGCGATCTCGTAGCTGGTCTGCAAACTCGACCATCAGAATGCCGTTTTTGGCCATGAGGCCGATCATCATGACGAGCCCGATCTGAGAGAAAATATTGACGGTGGTGCCGGTGAGAAACAAGGCATACACCGCTGCTGCCAGTCCAAAAGGAATGATGGCAATCACGATCAGGGCGCTGGTGAACCCTTCAAACTGCGCACAGAGAACCAGAAACACGACCAGAAATGCGATGGCGTAAGTCAATGCGACCTCGCCACTGGTTTCATTGAGCGTTTCCGCTTCACCGAGCAGCCGCAGTGTGATGCCCGGTGGCAGGACAGCGGCGGCGAGGGCCTCCAGTTCTTCGATAGCGCTTGCCAGCGGATATCCAGGTGGCAGCTGGGCGCTGACTTCAATCGCCCGTCGCTGGGCGTGACGATCCAGCTGGGCGGCCACACTCTCTTCCTTGAGAGTGACCAGACTCAACAGCGGAACCAACTGCCCCGAACGGCTTTTGACGTACAGGTTGACCAGATCCTCGGGTGAGTTCAGAGCGCTGGCGGGCGATTGCAGCATGATGGGTACTGCTTCGTCTGCCACGTTCAGGTCACCAATATCGAGGCCAGCCACCACGACCCGCAGGGTGCTGGCAATGGCATCGAGAGGTACGTCGAGGTCGGCGGCGCGGCGGCGATCGATTTCCACCGAAAGCTGTGGCTGGGTGGGCCGGTAGGAGATGTCCGTCTGGGTCAAGTGGGGCAAACGGTCGGCCATCGCGTCCACGAGGCGTTTGCTGGCATCGTAGATTTCGGCATAGTCGCTACCCAGCAGGGCGACATCAATGCCGCCGCCGGCGCCCCGCATATTGAGGCTGTTGGGACTGCTGATGCGGATCATCGCCCCGGGAACCCGGGCAAGACGATCCTGGTATTCCGCCTTGATCTGCTGCTGGCTGCGGTCCCGGTCCTCCCAGGGGATCAACGGAATCATCAACCGCGCCCGGTTTGGATCGTAGCGACCGACGATGGTAAAGAAGTTTTCGACATCTCCGGAATCACGCAAGTCCCGCAGCTCGGTCTCCATGTGATCGGCCTGTCGCTTGATGTAATTAAGGCCGGTGCCATCCGGGCCGGTGGCATCGACATACAAGACTCCGCGGTCCTCCTCCGGCAGCAGCTCTTTGCCCAGAATCAGGTAGATCAGTCCCGCACCCAGAGCGATTGCAACCGCCCCGGCAAAAGCCAGAATGCCGTGGCGGAGGACAGAAGCCAGGCTGCCGGCATAGATAGCCGCAAGACGATTGCCGAGGGCCGTCAGTCGCAGGGTGAGCGCGCCGGAGGGGCGCGCGGTGCTTAGCAGGCGGACCGCCATGGCAGGAACCAGGGTCAGGGCGACAAAAGAAGAAATGATCACAGCGGTCGCGAGCACCAGTCCGAACTCCCGAAACAGGCGGCCGGCGCTGCCGGGCAGGAGCGCGATAGGGACAAACACGCTCACCAGTACCGCGGTAGTGGCGATCACGGCAAATATGACCTGACGCGTACCCAGCACTGCGGCGGCGCGGGGTCCGAGGCCCTGAGAGCGGCGTCGCTGGATGTTTTCCAGAACCACGATGGCGTCGTCCACCACCAGACCGGCGGCCAGCACAATGGCCAGGAGGGTAAGGATGTTGAGGGAAAAACCCATGAGCCAGATGCCCGCAAGGGTTCCGATCAACGCAACCGGAATCACAGCCGCCGGAACCAGCATGCTGCGAATGGAGCCGAAGAACAACCAGATGGTTGCCACTACGATCAGGATGGTGTAGGCAAGGCTGACCAGTACTTCCTTGACCGAGCCCCTGATGAAGATTGCTTTGTCTTCGGTGACGGTCAGGGTTACATCACCCAGACGCTGGTTGAGTTCGGCAATAGTCGTTTTGACCTGTGCGGAAATATCAATGGTATTGGACTGGGCCTGCCGAATGACTCCGAGGCCGATGACCGGATCATTATCCAGATAAACAAGGGATTCGGCATCTTCAGGGCCGAAGGTCACATAGGCCACGTCTTCGATGCGGATGGTGCCTTGAATGATGATGTCACGCACCTGCTCCTCGGTCAGCGTCGAGGCATCCGCCCGCACCAGCAATTCCAGGTCGGTGGAACGGAAGCTGCCGGAGGGGACGTCCAGCGGCGCCTGCCGCAGCACGCTGATAACATCCTCCACCGAGAGGCCAAAGCTGGACAACCGCAGGGGATTAAGCTCCACCCGCATGATGCGCTGGCGCTGCCCGAATAGCGCCACGTCGGCTACGCCCGGAATGGCGATCAGTGACGGAACGATGTCCTTCTCGATAATCCGGGTCAGGCTTTCCTCTCTCAAGGTGGCGCTGGTGACCGCAATATTGAGCACAGGCTCGGCGTCCTGCTCAGCCTTCACGACCATCAACTGCTCGACATCTTCGGGCAGTTCCTGCTGCGCCTGGTTGACGGCTTCGCGCACGTCCGCCGCCGCGCCGTCAAGTTCTATGCCGGGCAGAAATTCGATATGAATGCGGAAATTATTCTCTTCACTGGACGACCGGATATTGCGGATGCCGGTGACACGGGACACAGCACCTTCAATAATGCTGGTAACTTCCGCGTCCATGGTCTCTGGTGATGCGCCCGGCAGATGGCCGCGTACGGATACCACGGGCAGATCCACATCCGGCAGTTCCCGGACTTCCACCGCCAGTAAGGCCGCCAGGCCGGCGATGGCGATGAGCAGGTTGAGGACCAGAACCAGAATCGGGCGGCGGACACTGACCGAAGCGAGGTCGGACGACTGATCCTGTTCGGGGCGATCCGGCGAGGCATCGGCAGCTGAATTCATGGTGTCGAAGCCTCCGGTCCGATCGGTTCCACCGCCGCGCCATCACGTATCCCTTGCAAGCCTTCCACGACCACCTTCGACCCTGGCGGCAAATCCGCGTCCAGCAGGACAAATCCTTTTTCGCGCATCACCACCGACGCGGGCACACGCCGCGCAATTCCATCGTCGACCCGCCATGCATAGGCACCATCGCCGCCCCATTGCAGAGCCGTTTCCGGTATCTGCGGATAGTGATCACGCACCAGTTCCAGACTGACGCGAAAACTCATGCCCGGCCGCAGCTGATCTGCATCATTGGCCAGAGTGGCGCGTACGGCAAAAGAACGGGTGGCCGAATCTATCTGGCTATCGATCTCCGCAATCCGGCCCGGCAGGGGAGGGCTGCCATGAGCCCAGTTCGAAACGGTTACCGGAGTTTCGGCGCTGATCTGGTCATAAAAAATTTCGGGTAAAACGAAAGTCACCAGCAACTGGCTGCGGTCGTCCAGAGTAGCAATGGAGGTGGATGGATCGACGCGGGCGCCCGGGTCGATGTCAGTCAAACCCAGATGTCCTGAAAACGGCGCCTGGATGCGGTGATTGGCAAGCGCGACCTGCGCGCGAGCCAGGGCAATCCTCGCGCGTGCCACCGCGCTTTCAGCCTCCTCCAGCGTCGATTCGGTCACGGCACCCGCTTTGTGAGTGCGTCGGTAACGACTCAGCAAACGTTCGGCATCCTTGAGTTCCACTTCGGCGGCATCGGCCGCAAGGCGTTCATCATCGGCCTCCAGCTGCACTAAAGTCGCGCCGGCTTCGACACGCTCTCCCGCCCGGAAATGCAGGGTCTCCACTTCTCCGCTGACTTCCGGATAGATCGTGATGGAAGCGATGGCCCGGGATGTCCCCACTGCTTCGAGACGGGTGGTCTGGGGTTGCCACCGGACTGTGGCGGTGATGACAGGGCGCCCGGGAGGTCGGGCATTGCTCTGTTGTTCGGCGGAATCACTGTCGCAGCCATTCAGTAGCAGGAGCGAATGCAATAAAAATGCACGCCAGACATATGTGCGATACATGGTGAGCGGAGTGTCCTGTTGGTTGGGCGAAAAGAGCAACAGTGCTCTCGATGGCTCCCGCAGGAGCGCGCTATCCTTAATGGACTGTCGCGATGATACGCGGTTTTGGGCGGATACGGATGGTTGCTCGCGGTCGGAACTGGAGCTTGCGGACGTCAAACAACGAAAGCCCCGGTTAACGGGGCGTCTGATGAATCCGATGAAGGCTGGAGCGAAACGCTTGACGCAGGGTCCTCAAGGGCAGGCCGTGCCGCCAGCATTGCTGGAGGGAATCTCACCGTCAAGTTGACGTTGGACGTTATTGGCCTTCGTCTGAATGAACTTCAACAATCCTGGTGCCGGACCATAGGTGTTGGCGCCTCTTCCTCCCGAGATATCACTTCCGGCAGGCATGTCTTCAGTGAGCGAGGCTCGCCACTCTTCGTAAGTGAAAAACTTGGTCGGATCCGCCTTCACATAAGGATCGATCAGGTTGGCCAGACGATTGATTTCCTGCTCCAGATAGCCGGGGTCATATGCCGTGTCGAGCAGTCGCTGCAGTTCCGCATGGTACTGCTCTTTAAGTTGAGGGTCCTGCAGTATGGCATCCAGCATCGGGCGCGCCGAATTGGAATCGTGAATCGGGTTGTCGATGACATGATCAACCACATTGCAGCCTCCGGTGGCCACTGCGCCGCCAAATCCGCCACCGCCGCCTCCAAATCCGCCACCGCCACCGCCACCGAAGCCACCGCCGCCAAAGCCACCACCGATGGGCCCGATGGTAATGGCGGGGCCATTGCCCCACATGCCATATGCCAGGTTGTAGTCCCAGGGCAGAATGGTGAATTTGTTATTGGCGCGTTCTTCATACAGATAAAAATTGTTGGCGGTGGCCCCCAGCGGGCTGTCCATATTCCCGGTCAATACTGCGGCGGCGAGGTATTTCACCATAATATCCGTATCGATATGAGTCAGCGGACTGCTGCCGTTGTTGATGCCATCAAGGAAGCTGATTAACGCTGCGCCTTCCTGGGGCGTGCCCACGGTCTCATCATTGTTCTGCAGAACCAGCCCGGAGCTATAGCTGCTGATATTGTTGTCAATCCAGGTTAACCGCTGGCCAATCTCGCCTTTATACAGTTCGCCTTTTTCTTCGGCATCGTCCGGAAAGTGCTTCTCCAGGAACTCGCTGTCGACCATTTCGACCATCAGATACAGTCCCATATGTTCACCCGCAACCCACAGGTCGACATAGGACGTCTCCGGCGCTGGTACACCGGCTTCGCGCATGAGTTTATAAGCGAGCGCGTCGCGCATGAAGGAGGGGTCGGAAAAGCTCTGATTGAAAACCAGCTTTTTCATACCCATGAATTTCTGATCTTCGTAAACATTCATATCGACTTTAAAGCCGTAGCGAATGGAGTTCTGTACGAACATCAAAGACCCCTGTCCCTTGACCCGGAATCCGACGTTTTCGATAACCGCACCATTGAGTTCAAAGGTAGCGGGATAATTCTGTTCGGCTTGCGGATCGGCCAGAATTGCCTGCCAGTCGGACTGCGGGAGGTCAACACGCACAGTAAACACTTCATTCTCTGTAAAAAGCACGTAGGGGACGTTGTCATAGCCCGGTGTGGGATACAGGGTTGTGTCCTGATCATCAATTCGGCCGTA
>CAZXLJ010000071.1:0-2269 GCA_964641175.1 uncultured Cellvibrionaceae bacterium | reverse complement strand
GTTGATTAATGTGCGTGAATTCAACTATGGGTTTTATGGGACGGATAAGTGAACGGGTTCAACATGTTGGTGCGAAACGACACCGTGCTTCACGGCAAGCCGACAAAGTCATGATCACGTAAAGGCTACCGGGCAAGGATGATGATCAGAGGTACCAATGCCCCGTCAGGGAAAATGGGCGTACCCAACCCGGACTGCCAGGTCGCATCCTTTGCCGCAAACGATCAACTGCATGGACTGTTACTTCAGGGATACGGGTCGCCGCTTCATGCCCCGCAATGAAAGTATGAACTGTTCATTGCACACTACAGTTACAGATACGTACCAGCCAATTGCCATTGAGGATATTCATGCGCCAGTTGTTCGCCCCGATCATGGCTTTGATGTTTTCCGTGGCGCTGTTGCTCACGGGTCACGGCCTGCTCCTGACCTTGCTGCCCCTGCGGGCAGCCGCGCATGGCTTTTCCGCAACCCAGATCGGGCTGACCGCGTCATTCTATTATCTGGGCTTCGTGGCCGGGTGTCTGGCCGTGCCGCGCATTGTCAAGCGCTCAGGGCATATCCGGACTTTTGCCGTACTTGGGGCGTTATTCTCGGCCGCCGCGCTGGTTTTCAACATGGTGCCGGTGTTCGGCGCCTGGACGATCCTGAGATTTCTGGTAGGTGCCTGTATGGCAGGCGCGTATATGGTGATCGAGAGTTGGCTCAACGAGCGCGCCACGCCGGAGAGTCGCGGTACTATCCTTTCAATTTATAGCATGGTCAGTTTTCTGATGATCGCGGTGGGGCAGCAGTTGCTCAATGTTGCGCCCCGCAATCCGGACGCGCTATTCAGTCTGGCTGCAATCCTGATTTCCATCGCCATCATTCCCGTGTCGCTGACGTTGTCCCTGGCGCCGACCCCCATCCAGAACGTACGCATTAATCTGCTGCAGGTTTGGCGTTTGTCCCATGTCGGGCTGCTGGGGGCGATGGTTGGCGGAATGGTAACCGGATCATTCTGGGCACTGGCTCCGGTCTTCGCCCGCGGCATCGGCATGGACACCGGCAGTCTGACGCTCTTTATCAGCGCTGCCGTGCTGGGGGGGGCGGCCTTTCAGCTGCCACTTGGACGTCTGTCCGATTATTGCGACCGCCGTCTGGTATTGTTTTACATTTCCCTTGCGGGCGTCGTGGTGTCAATTCTGATCTTCCTGGCGGCGCGTCTTTGGATGCAGGGTTTCTGGCCATTGATCGGGCTCTCTTTCCTTTGGGGCGGTTGTACCATGACGATCTATGCCATTTCACTGGCTCACGCCAATGATTGTGCAAGTCCGGAAGACTTTGTTATGGTCGGCAGTGCCATGTTGCTGGCTCTGGGGTTAAGTTCTGCGGTAGGTGCGCCCGTTGCATCCGCATTGACCATCCTTATGGGGCCATCAGGCCTGTTCGTGTTTTTTGCGCTCTGCCTTGTTGCCTTCATGGCCATGATTTTCTGGCGCCGCCGCGCCCACGTGCTTCCCGTACGGGATCCGACCGAAGCGCCATTCCAGGTGATAGCCGATACATCGCCAGTGGCATTGGAGCTGGATCCTCGTACTGAAAGCGACGCCATCATCAAAACGTCTTGACCCGGCGACCCGCGAAATGGATCCTGCCGTAAAAGGCCTCAAGCGGACGGTGCCGTGAATTCAATAATCCTTTCTCTAGCCACAGATCTCGGGGCTGCGCTTCGGGCCCGGGGGCGCCAGATTTCAACGGCAGAGTCCTGCACAGGCGGAGGCATTGCTGAAGTGATTACCCGGGTCCCTGGCGCGTCAGCCTGGTTCGAATGCGGCTTCGTCACCTACAGTAATACCGCCAAAACCCGGGTTCTGGGGGTAGATCCGGCGGTCCTGCAAAAAGTGGGGGCGGTCAGCGAGGCAGTGGTTCAGTCGATGGCGCAAGGAGCAATGCAGCGTGCGCAAAGCTATTGTGCGGTGGCTGTCAGCGGGATCGCAGGTCCCGGGGGCGGTACGCCTGCAAAGCCGGTAGGCACAGTGTGGCTGGCCTGGTGCAGTGAGAGGACCGTGCATGTCGAGCACCGACTGTTTGCAGGTACACGGGACGCGGTGCGTGAACAGACCGTGCAGGCGGCCCTCGAGGGGATGATCAGGCTCCTGGCCCAGGAAGATTAAGTACAACAAACATCTGGTTGTATATACAGCTTAAAGCCGTTATGCTTGCGGGCAGCCAGTCTAGGGAACCTCTGATCAAGTCCGGACAGCGTCTGCGCGAGCCAAAAAGTTCA
>CAZXLJ010000070.1:0-17184 GCA_964641175.1 uncultured Cellvibrionaceae bacterium | reverse complement strand
CGAGAAGCGCCAACGCAGAGCTCGCGAAGCGATGCAAGCCCCATAGGGCGCGGCCGGCTAGGTGCGAGCGGCCAAGACGTCCATCCGCCGCGTTGCTCTTCTTGCGAAGGGCTAAGGCCATCCGCTGCGAAGAGCGCCTTGCGGGCTGAACGCCGAGCGTCGGTCCGACTTGTCTCGCGCAGACGCTGTTCGGACTTGATCAGAAGTTCCCTAGGTCTGCGCACCTGCCGTGTCAGCCTGCTCCCGTTGAAAAACAGCCACTCAACGGGAGTAAAGTACGTCCAACTGTGACGAAGACCAGCTCGCGGACGTTTCTCAATGCGTTTGTTGAGCCTATACTCGAGTTAAACCGCGATTTCCATTACCTGAGAATGCGTTTCGCCGATGACTAGGTTACCGCCCAAAGCCGGTATCAATCTGCAGCCGGAGCACTACCACCTGCTGCTGGAAAATCAGCCGAACATTTCTTGGCTTGAAATCCAGGCGGATGACTATTTCGGTCAGGGCGGTGTGCCGCACCATTACCTTGAGAAAATCGCCAAGAAGTATCCTCTGAGCGTTCACGGACACGGGCTTTCCCTGGGTTCGGCAGAAAGCGTCAGCAATGAGTATCTGCGAATGCTCAAAGCCCTGAACGAGCGCTATCGTCCCAGCATTATTTCCGAGACACTCAGCTGGAGCCGCTGGCAGGGCCTGCCTCTGCATGAGCCATTACCCCTGCCTTACGACAGTGAAACCCTCGATCAGGTCAGCATCAATATCCGCCGTATCCAGAGCAGCCTCGGGCGCCGGATACTGATCGAGAACCCCTCCGGTTACCTGATGTTCTCGGGGAACACAATGAGCGAGGGGGAGTTCTTCGAGGAGCTTCTGCGACAGACCGGTTGCGGCTTGCTGCTGGATCTGAACAACCTGTATGTCTCGGCCATGAATACCGGGCAGGATCCCTCCAGGGTACTCTCCACCTATCCGCTGGCAGCTGTTCAGGAGATTCATTTGTCCGGGCATTCGTTTGTACCGCTGGATGAAGACAATATGTTACTGGTGACCGATCACGCGGCAGGAATCTGGAAACCGGTGTGGCAACTGTATCGGGAAACGCTCGCCTCCATGCCCAAACCGGTAGCTACACTCATTGAATGGCGCGCCCGCCCGGCCGCCCTGGAGCATCTGGTGCCGAGCGTCGTGAAAGTCAATGGCATACTCCAGGAGTTCAGTACGGGGGGCCGAAAAATATGAATCTGGCTGATTTCCAGGATGCTTTCACCCAGATTATCCTGGCTTCAGATCCCCCCGGGCCGGACTCGATTGCCAGTGTGAAAAACATTCCGCAAACCGAATTGTCCCTGAAGAAAGTCGCACTTTACCGGGAACGCGTCATCCGCGGTCTGGCGCAGCAACTGCGCGCGCAATATCCCACGGTGTACTGCATTGTAGGGGAGGAATTCCTGCGCGGCGCGGTGCTGCCTTATTTCAGAAAGCACCCACCCCGATCGACCCATCCCCAGTTTCTGGCCACGGCTTTCCCAGATTTTCTCGGTGAATATGAACCCGCTGCGCATTTTCCCTACTTGCCCGACGTCGCCATGGTCGATCTGGGATATTTGCGCGCTTACCATGCCGCGCACGCCCCTTGTCTGCCGCTGAATCTGTTTATTGAGCAAAAGCCGGAGGAACTGGTCAACCGGACGGTTACGCTGCACCCGGCGTGTTTCTGGCTGAGTTCACGTTATGCAATTCATGACATCTGGCGGCTGTATCACGACACGAAGCAGTCAAAGCACCTCGATCACCGGCTTGCCCAACAAGTGGTAATTGTAAGGCCGCAACTGGAAGTTGAAGTACACGCGGCGACCCCCGGGCTGATCAAGGCGCTGGATGCTCTGGATGATGCCAAAACCCTTGGCGAAGCCTTTTCCCGTGCCGGTGCTGAGGACACCGACTTCAATCTGGATGATTCACTGCAGTTCCTGATAAAGCACGGTGTCATCACAGGTCTGTCGCCTTGAGAGGTCAGTCCAGACCTATGATCACGGTCACCTGAGACAATGAATTACGCAGGTAATGAGTTACTGACTGAAGCAGGCACTTACTGAAATGTGTATTCAAAATCCCGCAGCACATCCAGGAACGCGCTGCCGTACTTGTCCAATTTGGTGTCCCCCACACCGCTGATGCCTAACAACGCCTGGCGGGACATGGGTCTGCTTTCTGCCATTTCACGCAGTGTCGCGTCATGAAAGATCATGTAGGGAGGCACGCCGTGAGCATCTGCCAGCCGCCTCCGGCAGGCTTTGAGAGCCTGGAACAGCGGCATGTCCACCTCGCCAACAGACTCTCTGGTCGATGCCAGCTTCCGGTCAGACACGACTGTATCCTTGCGCAGACGCAGCACCCGTTCGCCCCGCAGCAGCGCCCGACATTTGTCCGCGAGAATCAGACTGCCGTACTGGGATTCGACATCAATAAAACCCTGGGCCGCCAGCTGCCGGAATACCGACCGCCACTGCTGGGCGCTGATATCACGGCCGATGCCATAAGTTGACAGATCGGTATGCTGATTGGCGGAGACCTTTTCCGAACTGCTGCCCCGCAGAACATCAATCAGATATTGCACACCAAAGCGCTGGCCGGTCCGGTAAATACAGGAAAGCGCCATCCGCGCCGCCTCTGTGGCATCCCAGGTTTCCGGCTGCACCAGGCAGACATCGCAGTTGCCACAGCGCTCCGGCGGCGTTTCTCCGAAATATTGCAACAGCAACCGCCGTCGGCATACCACGCTTTCGCAGAGCGCGAGCATAGCATCAAGGCGCTGACGCTCCTGCTTGCGATGGTTTTCTTCTGCTGTGGAGCTGTCCACCATTTGGCGCAACTTCACAACATCTTCAATTCCGTATAGCAAAAGTGCTACCGCCGGGTCACCATCGCGACCGGCACGGCCGGTTTCCTGATAATAAGCCTCGATGCTTTTTGGCATATCCAGATGCGCCACAAAGCGGACATCGGGCTTGTCGATCCCCATGCCGAATGCGACGGTCGCTACCATCACCACACTATCCTCGCGCAGAAAGCGGTCCTGATTACGGGCGCGGACGCGAGGGTCGAGCCCCGCATGGTAGGGCAGCGCATCAAATCCTTCGGCCAGCAGCCATTCCGCGGTGACCTCCACTTTCTTGCGGGACAGACAATAGACGATTCCCGAATTGCCCGACTGTTCGGCGCGCAGGAACCGCAGCAGTTGGTCTTTCGGCTTTTCCTTCGGCGCCATCCGGTACTGGATGTTGGGCCGGTCAAATCCGGAAATGAACTGGGCGGCGTGCTGCAAACCGAGACGCTGCGCTATTTCATGACGGGTACGCTCGTCGGCTGTGGCGGTCAAGGCAATGCGGGGGACATGGGGAAAACGCTCCTGCAGCACATCGAGGCGCAGGTAATCAGCGCGGAAATCATGCCCCCACTGGGCGACGCAATGGGCTTCGTCGATGGCAAACAGGGAAATATTGCAGGCTCGCAACAGCGCGAGCGTCTGCTCCTTGATCAGGCGCTCGGGTGCAATATAGACGATGTCCAGCTCCCCGGTGCGCATGGCAAATTCGACGGCCTGAGCCTGACCGATATCCAGGGTGGAGTTGAGCAGCTCGGCGCGCACGCCCAGCTCCTTCAGGGCAGCGACCTGGTTGTGCATCAAGGCGATGAGCGGTGACACGACCACGGCGACCCCTGGCCGGACCAGCGCCGGGACCTGATAACAAAGTGACTTGCCGCCGCCGGTGGGCATTATGACCAGGGCGTCACCGCCGCCAACGACTGTATCGATAATTGCCCGCTGTTCGCCCCGAAAACTGTGATAACCGAAAACATGCTGCAGCGCGTACTGCGGATCCATGACCAGCTCCCGGCTAAGGTGCAAAGACGACTGTCTTGCTGCCGTTGAGAAGTACCCGGTGCTCGGCATGCCAGCGAACCGCCCGATGCAGAACCACCGCTTCGATATCCCGGCCAATCTCGACCAGCTGCTCCGGGGTCTGGGCGTGGTTTACGCGCTCTACCGCCTGCTCGATGATCGGCCCCTCGTCCAGCTCGGCAGTCACGTAATGTGCAGTCGCACCTATGAGCTTTACGCCGCGGACATAGGCCTGATGATAAGGCCTGGCGCCCTTGAAGCCGGGCAGGAAAGAGTGGTGAATATTGATCGCGCGCCCCTTGAGGGATTGGCACATTGGATCCGACAAAATCTGCATGTAGCGAGCCAGCACCAGACAGTCCGCCTGCTGGCCGTCCATCAGTTCAAGAATCTGCGCTTCCTGCTCCGCCTTGGTTTCCGTGGTGACCGGAAGGTAGTGCCAGGGTAGCCCGTACCATTCGACCAGAGGTCGCATGGTCTCGTGGTTCGACACCACACCAACAATGTCTACCGGCAGCGAACCCTGTTTCCAGCCGTTCAGCAAACCATTGAGACAATGGCCCCACTGGGATACGGCGAGCAGAACCCGCATCCGGTAACTGCCATCGAACATCGCCCAGTCCATTTTGTAGCGGGTCGCCACCGCGTCGAAAGCGGCCTTTATGCCTGCCAGACTCTTTGGCCCTTCCACGGACTGGAGCACCGTGCGCATGAAAAAACGCTGGGTATCGACGTCTTCAAACTGCGACGACTCCCGGATATTGAAACCCTGAAGGGAAAACAGACTGGCGACGGACGCCACAATACCCGGTCGGTCCTGACAGCTGAATTTCAGAATGATCTGTTCGGTGGCATCTTCACGATCAACTTCGGCTCGCGTCATCTGCATCCTGCCCTCGCAAAAGCGCGCATTGTAGCAGACCTTCACGGCGCCGGCGGCGCCATGGATCCTTTGAATCCGGTGCCTGCGGGATTACAATCGGCGCCTCTGAAAATTACCCGGTAACGGACCTGTCATGACCATTCGAGAACTGCTCGCCCGCAAAGTCAAAGACGCCATGCTCGCTGCGGGTTTACCCCCACAAAGCAGCCCGGCAGTCGCTCCCAGCAAGAATGCCGCGTTTGGCGATTACCAGGCTAATGGCGCCATGGCCGCAGCCAAATTGATCGGCTCAAGGCCGCGGGAGCTGGCCGAGAAAATCGTGTCCCTGCTGGAACTGGGTGAAATCGCGGATCTGGTTGAAATTGCCGGACCGGGTTTTATTAATATCCATCTGAACACGTCCTGGCTCGCCACCCGGTTGGCCGAGGTGCCCCAGCGCCCAGAGGCGGACCCGGCCGAAACCATCGTGGTGGACTATTCAGGGCCCAACCTCGCCAAGGAAATGCACGTGGGCCACCTGCGCTCGACAATCATCGGCGATGCCATGGTCAGGGTCCTGGAATATCTCGGGCATCGGGTAATCCGCCAGAATCACGTGGGTGATTGGGGTACCCAGTTTGGGATGCTGATCGCCGAGCTGGAAAGCCAGGTTCACGAGGGCGAGCAGCCGGAGCTGGCTCTTGCCGATCTGGAGCTGTTTTACCAGAAAGCCAAAAAGCATTTCGATGAAGACGAGAGTTTCGCCGCACGTGCACGTGAATATGTCGTGCGATTGCAGTCAGGTGAGCCGGCGATCATCGCGCAATGGCAGAACTTCAGAGACATCTCGCTGGCCCACAGTGCCGAGGTATATGCACTGCTGAATGTATCCTTGTCGCCCGAAGATGTGCGCGGCGAGAGTTTCTACAACGACGATCTGCCCGTGCTGGTGGAAGATCTCAGGCAACAGGGGCTGGCCGTGACCGACCAGGGAGCCCAGGTCGTGTTCCTGCCGGAGCTTGCCGACAAGAAAGGCAACCCGTCGCCGGTAATCGTGCAGAAGCAGGACGGCGGATTTCTTTACGCAACGTCGGACCTGGCGGCCGTTCGCTTCCGGGCCAGGGAGCTGGGTGCGGATCGCGTCATGGTATTCAGTGATGCCCGCCAGTCACTGCACATGCAACAGGTCTACACACTGGCGCGCAAGGCCGGCTTTGCCGCCGGACCAATAAAGCTGGAGCACCACCCGTTTGGCACCATGATGGGTCCCGACGGCAGGCCTTTCAAAACACGCACGGGCGGCACCGTGAAGCTCTCGGAACTGTTGAGAGAGGCGATAGAACGCGCCGCTGTTGCGGTGTCTGCCAAGAACCCGGACCTGCCGGAGGCGGATCGAGCCATAGTCGCGCGCAAGGTGGGAATCGGCGCAGTCAAGTATGCAGACCTGAGTAAAACACGCACCAACGACTACATCTTCGACTGGGACCAGATGCTGAAATTTGAAGGCAATACCGGGCCCTACCTGCAATATGCCTACACCCGCATTCGCAGCATTTTCCGCAAGGCCGAGCTGACTGCTGCTTTGGATAGTCAACCGCTGCGGCTGGAAATGCCCGAAGAAAAATCCCTCGCTCTCAAACTTCTGCAGTTCGGTGAGGTGCTCGAAAACATGGCTGAAGATGCTCTGCCGCACCTGCTCTGCACCTACCTGTACGACCTGGCGAGTCTGTTCAGTCAGTTTTACGAAGCATGCCCGATTCTCAAGGAGGGTGTATCCAGCGAGGCACGCGCCAGCCGCCTGCAACTATGCGACAAGGTTGCAGCCACGCTGGAACGCGGACTGGGTTTGCTGGGGATTGAAGTAATGGAAAGAATGTAGAGCCAGTCATCTGCATCCACCCCCGCTTGAATGCGAGGGCGGATGCGGACCCGATCAGTTGGTCGAGAAGGTTACCGAGATGCGGTTGTTTTTCTGTGCCACCGCATTCCAGTCACCGGCACTGATGGCGCTGGTTGCAGGCGGATAGCTGTATCGCGGGATAGAATAATCCTGAGAACTCAACTCGATTTCAATATTTCCCTCTGCAAGAATGGGCGCGCTCTGGAGATAATTCAGGAAGCCCACTGAAGCCTGCTCACCGATCAGCACCTCCGGTGCCCGGGATGCAAGGAACAGGCAATCTTCGATATTGCTTTCCGGCTCAGGCAGAATAAAGCGGCCGCTCGGATCTTCAACGACACAGAAATTACCCATGTGCACGTCGATAAATACAATTCCGGAAAAATCCGCCGCCTTCAGCAGTCCCAGCAACTCACCAATCATGTAGATGCGCTGGTCACTGAGCGCCAGTTCTCCGAAGGCCACCTGGGTATCAGCATTGACGGCCCAGCTCAAGGCATCAAGCAGGGCCTGCTTGTTTCCCGTCACTTTTTCCTGGGCACGTACTTCGTGGGTTTCTGTTGCTCGCGTGAACAGACGATTGATCAGTGCTTCCTGTGACCGGCCGCGCTCCTTCAGTTCCACCAGCTGTTTCTGCAGCAACGCCTGATGCTCATTATTGACATACAGGTGATAACCGAGAAAGCCGATACCGAGCAAAATCAACCCGAGCATCCACATGGACAGATTATTGCGGTCCTGGGAGACATCCGGCACAAAGGGCGGCACGGGTTCTGCCGGTCCGTTATCCACTGCCGGCGTCGCCTTGACGCGAGGCTGACGGGGCCGGTCGTTGATTTCCTTGGAGAGCCTGCGGAAAAGAAACTTGCTGTTGTCTTCGATTTCCTGACGAACTTTGGTGATGTGAATTTCGAACAGGCGGCTGATCTGCCGCTGCACGCTTGTCAGCTCCGGTGAGACCCCGGGAACCACGGCGTCCGCATCGTCATCAATCGAATTGAAGGATGAGTATGGAGCTCTGCCCGTTACCTCATCTTCATCGAATTCGTTGGCGCTGACCGTTTCGCTCGGCTCCGCTGCTGCCTTGCCTTCGGTAATCGGCCGGATACCCAGCCCGCTGAGAACCTTCTCCAGGCTCGCGTGCTTCATGACCTCCTTGCCGAGAATGTCGATGGCGCCCAGCGCCCGGGCCTGCCCGACATAGACATCGCCCTTCTCGGAGGTGTACATGATGACGGGAACGAGAGCAGTCGACGGGTTCGACTTGATAATCTTGAGGGCTTCAAGTCCGTCCATGCCTTCCATGTGGTGATCCAGGAAAACGACGGCCGGTTGCCGGTAAGAGAGGTAACCCAGAGCTTCCTCCGCCGACATGACGGTATCGACTTCCAGGTTGAATTTTTCGAGCATTTTACGCAAGCGGACCTGCGCGGTTCGCGAGTCGTCGACGATGAGCGCACGTTTGGCCATACGGCTACCTTATCTTATTGTTCGCACTGTATTTCTTTGAGATCCACCAACAGCACAACGACGACACTGGCTTGTTCGGGTTTGCTGTATGCCACGGGTGCAGTTATACCACAGATCATTCTCGGTGAAGCTCGCTTCCAGCGCCGATCGGGCAAAGAATGTGTCCCATTAATCATTTGATCAAAAAAAAGGCGACCTGTGGTCGCCAAACGATAAGCAGGCTGTCACTGCTACCGAGGAAAATATACTGACATGCCACCTGCAAACGAGGCGGCCTGCGCTGACTAGCGGGCTGCCACCTCGATGCGGCCTGCGCTTTCTCGCACCCTGTAAGTTTTCAGCGGGGCATTCTGCTCCTCCAGACACTCGCCGGTCTCCAGATCGAAATGCTGCTTGTATACGGGAGAGGCAACGACAATACGTCCCTTCAGGTCGCCAACAAGCCCCCTCGACAAAACCGCCGCCTTGCAAAAGGGATCTATGGCGCTGATCCCGTAGAGCTTGTCCTGCACCCGGAAGAGTGCGACCTGCTCCCCGGCGACCAGTGCCCGCACCCCGATATTCGGCAACAGTTCGTCCGCCTTGCAGACAGGCTCCCAAATCATCTCGGAAAATTTTTCGAATGTGCTCATGATGTTCATCTCCAGGCTCGTGCTGACTACTTTGGCTGACTGCTTTTGCTGACTGCTTTTGCTGGTTATCCGGACCGGGCGCTCTGCGAACCTCCTGTTCTTTGAACTGTGGTTAAACGCAGAGGGCTGCCGGGCTGGTCTCAGGCGGTTTCCAGCGCTTCGGGTTGCAGAATCTGGATAACTTCCTCTTCGAGTGCCGGTCTGATCTGGGATCGCTCCCGGACGAATTGCACCGTGTTATCGCGGACATCACTGTTCACGAAAGACCGGAACCGTTTTACCTTCTCCGGGTCTTCGATGGTCGACTTCCACTCGCACTGGTACGTGCTGACAACAAGGTCCATCTCCGCTTCAAGTTCTGCACAAATGCCCAGACGGTCATCAATGATCACACTGCGCAGATACTCCAGGCCGCCTTCGAGATTATCCATCCACACCGATGTGCGCTGCAGACGATCAGCCGTGCGGATGTAAAACATCAGAAATCTGTCGATGTAGCGCCTGAGGGTTTCGTCGTCCAGTCCCGTGGCGAAAAGATCGGCGTGCCGGGGCTTCATACCGCCGTTGCCGCACACATAGAGACTCCAGCCCTTCTCGGTGGCTATGATGCCCACGTCCTTGCTCTGGGCTTCGGCGCACTCGCGGGTACAACCGGACACAGCGAACTTGAGTTTGTGAGGTGCACGCAATCCCTTGTAACGATTCTCGATATCGATCGCCATGGTGACGCTGTCCAGCACTCCATAGCGGCACCAGGTACTCCCCACACAGGATTTGACGGTTCGGACTGACTTGCCGTAGGCGTGGCCAGTTTCAAAGCCGGCTTCCACCAGCTCTTGCCAGATTGCCGGCAAATCATCCAGCTGGGCACCAAAGAGGTCTATGCGTTGACCGCCGGTAATTTTGGTGTACAGGTCGTACTTCCGCGCGACCTCTCCCAGCACGATCAGTTTTTCAGGTGTTATTTCACCGCCGGCAATGCGTGGAACGATGGAGTAGGTTCCGTTTTTCTGCATGTTGGCCATGAAATAGTCGTTGGTATCCTGCAGCTGCGCCAGCTCGTTGCGCATGATCAGGTCGTTCCAGCAACTGGCGAGCACGGAGGCCACTGTCGGCTTGCAGATGTCGCAACCCAGACCGCGGCCATGCTGCTCAATAACCTGTTCAAACGTTCGCAGCTTGCCAACGCGCACCAGGTGATAGATTTCCTGGCGGGTATACGGAAAGTGTTCGCATAGATCGGTGTTTACTTCGACACCCAGTTTGACCAGCTCACTGTTCAGCAGCTGGGTGGCCAGAGACACGCAGCCACCGCATCCGGTACCGGCTTTGGTGATGGCCTTGATATCCCCGACGGTGGTAGCACCATTCTGAACCGCACAACAAATCTGCCCTTTGCTCACATCGTGGCAAGTACAGATGGTGGCGGTTTCCGGGAGTGCATCCACCCCCATCCCGGGAATGGCGGCGCCATTGCTGGCTGGTGCGATCAGAATTTCGGGATCATCCGGCAGCTGCATGCCGTTCAGACACATCTGCAACAGATTGCCGTAACCCTCAGCTTCACCGACCAGCACCGCGCCCAGCAATCTGGTGCCGTCGCCCGAAACCACCAGGCGTTTATAGATATCTTTGCGACCGTCCTGGAAAACATAGGAAAGAGCACCCGGAGTTCTGCCCTGGGCGTCGCCAATACTGGCAACATCCACGCCCAGTAATTTGAGCTTGGTGCTCATGTCGGCACCAGTAAATGATTCGATTCCGCCTGTCAGGTGAGACACCACCACCTTCGCCATCTGGTAACCGGGTGCGACGAGGCCATAAATACGTCCTTCCCATAAAGCGCATTCGCCAATGGCATAGACGTTGGGATCGGATGTCTGGCAGTGATTGTTCACCACAACGCCGCCGCGCGGGCCGACCTCCAGGTGATGATTGCGTGCGAGTTCGTCCCTGGGACGAATGCCGGCGGAAAACAGGATCAGGTCCGTTTCGAGATGCGTGCCGTCCGCGAACACCATCCGGTAGCGCAGCTCCTGGCCTGGCTCGATCATCTGGGTATTCTTTTCGGTGTGCACCCCCACTCCCATCGATTCGATCTTGCGTCGCAGGACCTGGCCACCGCCTTCATCCAGCTGCAGCGCCATCAGTCGGGGCGCGAACTCCACTACATGAACTTCCAGACCCAGATTCTTCAAGGCGTTGGCCGCCTCCAGGCCCAGCAGACCACCGCCCACCACTACGCCTACGCGACTCTGAGAAGCGGACGCGGTGATGGCCTCAAGATCTTCAATGGTGCGGTAAACCAGACAGTGCGGCTGATTATGGCCTGGCACCGGCGGAACGAATGGATAGGAACCGGTGGCCAGCACCAGTTTGTCGTAATTCTCCCGATGACCGCTGGAAGTGATAACGTACTTTTCTTCCCTGCTTATATGAGTGACAGCATCTTTCAATACATAGCGGACTGAATTGTTCGCGTAATATTCTTCCGATGTGAGCATCAGATCGGCCGCTGTCGAGCCGGCGAAATAGCTGGATAGCTGCACCCGGTCATAAGCCAGCCTCGGCTCTTCAGCAAAAATCACAATTTCGAAGTGGCCGCCGTGCTGCGACGCAAGCAGGTTCTCGACGAACTTATGGCCGACCATGCCGTTACCAACGACGACTATTTTCTGTTTCTCATTCATGTTGGGCACTCCGTCAGGCCGTTAAACGTTGTTGCAGTTCGGCATCGCAGCCGCTGGACTGCCGTGTCTGCACTGCGTTGAGAGTTTCGTGAAGCGTGATGGTATCGCCCACCACAATCAGCGCCGGAGAATGGACGCCGTGACGGTTCACCAACTCTTCAAGTTCGTGCAGGCAGCCAACCACCACTCGCTGCTCCGGCCGACATCCGTTTTCGATCAGCGCCACCGGAATGGTGCCGGTCATGCCGTTTTTCAGGAGATTGCGCTGGATCATGCCGGCAGCGCTCACTCCCATGTAAAACACCAGTGTGTGTCCTAGGTTGGCCAGCGCCGACCAGTTAATTGTCAAATCGCGCTCCGCATGACCGGTGATGAAAGTGCAGCCCTGGGACAGGCCGCGGTGGGTGAGCGGCACCAGCGCAGCGCTGGTGCAACCGGCCGCGGCCGTGATGCCCGGCACGACCTCTGCCTCGATTCCCGCTTCCCCCAGTGCCAGAAGTTCTTCCGCGCCGCGTCCGAAAACAAAGGGGTCTCCACATTTAAGACGACAGACGTTTTTGCCCGCGCGCGCCTGCCGGATCATTAACGCATTCAATTCCCCTTGGGTAAGGCTGTGCAGGCCTTTTTGCTTACCTACATAAAACGCGGGCACTGCTTTGGGAAAAAGGGCGCGGATCTCTCTGCTGATCAAATGATCGAACAGAATCAGATCAGCCTGCTCGATAGCGCGATGGGCTTTGATTGTCAGCAGATCCGGATCACCCGGACCCGCGCCGACCAGCCAGACTTTGCCTGGGATGGAACTGGATTTCGTCATAAAATCTCTCACTGCGGTGTCTGCTCTGCGCAGGTGCGACTCACTTCAGAAACCAAAAAAGCGAGTCATCAATTGCTGCTGTTACCCCGATAGCAAGCGACATACCAACGCTCGATTTAGCGAAAACTGAATTTTTATTCTTTTTGATACAACAAGTTAAAGACCTTTCGAGAAGTCTCAGAGAGTCTGCAACCCTGCTCAGTTCCTGAGCAGTGCTCCATCATGAAGCGTCGCGGCACCATATGAAGACATCCAGGCAAAGCTCCGGAGTTGAGTTTTCGCATTCTTTTGATGCACGCAGGCACTCTTGGGGAGCAAACTGTTGTCGACACGGGCACGCATCCGTAAAGTTTCGCAAAAAGCGGAGACAACCCCGCCCCGGCTAATTGCTTCGTCTATTTCATAGGGGTAGAGTGAACCCGTTTCTGCGGTAACCGAATCTTGGGAAGATGACCAGAATGGCGAATTTGACAGACTCTTTCGGGCGCCAAGTCAGCTATCTCCGCCTGTCTGTTACTGATCGGTGCGATTTCCGTTGCGTCTATTGCATGGCTGAGGACATGACATTCCTGCCGCGCAGTCAGGTGCTGACGCTGGAGGAACTGAGCGGGATTGCCCGGGCATTCGTTGGCCTGGGAGTGCGGAAACTCCGGATTACCGGAGGCGAGCCGCTGGTGCGCAAGGATATATTGACGCTTTGCGAACAGCTTGGTCAGATGGGTCTCGACGATCTTGGCATGACGACAAACGGCTCGCGGCTCCAGACATTTGCGCAGCCTCTGGCGGAAGCCGGGCTGCATCGCGTCAACATCAGTCTCGATTCTCTGCGGCCGGAACGCTTCCGCCAGATTACCCGTACCGGTGATTTGCGTCAGGTGTTAAAAGGCATTGCTGCTGCGCAAAACGCGGGGTTCAGCCGGGTCAAGCTCAACTGCGTGATCATGAAAAATCGCAATGCCGATGAAATTCATGATCTGGTTGCATTTGCCATCCGCGAAGGGCTGGATATCACGTTTATCGAAGAAATGCCCCTCGGTGTGATTACAAGCCACAGCCGCGCGGAGGAGTTTTTCAGCAGCGCAGCCATTCGCCAGCGTCTGCAGGAAAAATGGCAGCTTCAGCCGACCCGCCATACAAGCGGAGGCCCGGCGCGTTACTGGACGATTCCCGGGTCAGAATCACTCATCGGGTTCATTTCGCCCCACAGCCATAACTTTTGCGATACCTGCAATCGGGTACGGGTGAGTGTGGAAGGGAAACTGCTACTGTGCCTGGGCAATGACCACAGTGCTGATCTGAAAGCGGTCATGCGCTCCGCTCCGCCCGGTCAGCAACAAGCCGCACTGCAGGCAGTCATTACCGACGCCATGTCAATTAAACCGGCGAGACACCATTTCGAGCTGGACGAAGAACCGCAAATCGTACGGTTCATGAATGCCACCGGCGGCTAAGAATTTTTTCATTCCACTCCAAGATGTCATCAGTTCGCTAAAGCCCACATCTTCACATTGATTCCTGGTGTTACCGCATGAGCAAACCTTCCGACATTTTTCACTCGTTAAACATCTGCGTTCTCACGGTTTCGGATACGCGCACCCTGGCGACGGACACCTCCGGGCAAAAACTGCAGGATCTGTTGATGGATGCCGGCCACCAGCTGATTTTTCGCGAACTCGTTATCGATGACGTTTATCAGATTCGTGCCACAGTATCCGCGTGGATCGCCGCGCCTGAAGTCCAGGTAATCCTGCTCACCGGCGGCACCGGATTTACCGGCCGCGACAGCACACCGGAAGCCGTACGCCCCTTGCTGGACAAGGAAATCACCGGCTTTGGTGAGCTCTTCCGCCAAGTGTCTTTAGAGGATGTGGGCACCTCGACGATTCAGTCGCGGGCGCTGGGCGGACTCGCCAACCGCACCCTGATTTTCTGCCTGCCCGGCTCTACCAACGCCTGCGAAACGGCCTGGAAGAAAATTCTGCAGACCCAACTCGATAGCCGCACGCGCCCTTGCAACTTCTACGGTCAGGTCAAGTTCCATGCTGACGATCAATGAGGCTGTCGCAGCGCTCATCAAGCAGGTCCGCCCGGTTGCCGAAGCGGAGCGGGTACCGCTGCTGACGGCCCATCAACGTATCCTGCAGCACGATTGCCTCGCGGCAATCAATGTGCCGCCTGCTGACAACAGCGCGATGGACGGTTACGCCCTTGATGCTAAAGATGAATTACCCGCGGGGGCCGAATTGCCGATATCCGGGAGCATTCTGGCGGGGACGCCCCCCCCGGCGCTGATACCCGGGACTGCGGCTCGCATTTTCACGGGTGCCGAGATTCCGCTCGGCGCCAACGCCGTTATCATTCAGGAAAATTGCCTGCAAGTGAATGGACGTCTTGTCACCCAGACTCCGGTGCGGGTTGGCGATAATATCAGGCCGCGGGGTCAGGATGTCCGCGCCGGCACCGTGATTGCCCGCCAGGGTGATTGTCTGGACGCGGCGACCCTGGGCGTGCTCGCCTCCTGTGGCCTCGCTGACGTAGACGTGGTGCGCAAACCCAGAGTCAGCGTCATCAGTACCGGATCGGAGCTGGTGGCGCCGGGCATTTCACTGGGCCCGGGTCAGATCTATAACAGCAATCTTTTCTGCCTGACCGCTCTGCTCCAGCAAATGCAATGCGAAGTGCTTCATTTCGTCTCCGTGGAAGACAGCCTTGAGCAAACCACCCGGGTTCTGCTTGAAGCCTCGGAACAAAGCGATCTGGTGCTTTCCACGGGCGGGGTGTCTGTCGGCGATGCGGACCATGTCTGCAACGCCGTGGCCGCAGTCGGTCGCCTGGAATTTCATAATGTGCGCATTAAACCCGGCAAACCTCTGGCTTTCGGACAAATCAAAGGGCATGACCGCGACTGTCCCATTATCGGTCTGCCAGGCAATCCGGTGTCGGCGTTTGTGTGCTTTCTGATGTTCGTCCGTCCATTTGTTCAGGCCATGTATGGCCGTCCCGCTGGATGGCCACCAGCGACCCGATGGCCGGCCGCCTTCGCCCTGCCCAGGGCCCAACAGCGCCCCGAACTGCTGCGAGTGCGGCTCGAAGCAGGACAGCTGCAGAAATTTCCTAACCAGAGTTCCGGTGTACTCACCTCGGTGCAATGGGCCACTGGGCTGGCCCTGCTGCCTGCAGAGCAACCGCTCCGGCGGGGCGAGCTTCTGGAATATTTTTCGCTCGATTCATTAACGCGACTTTAAACCGTTAAAACTTAAAACCGTTAAAACTTAACCACACGGGCTTTGCACAATTACAACTGAAAATAAACACAACCGGAAACCTGATGAACGAACTGACTACTGAAATAGAAGCTGCCACGCTGCGCCGCCTGGTTGCCCACCTGGACAACCGCAAGGATGTGCAGAATATTGACCTGATGAACCTCGCCGGCTTCTGCCGCAACTGTCTCGCCAAATGGTATATGGCCGAAGCCGGTGCGCGGGGGGTTGATATTGACTACGAACAGGCACGGGAGGTTATCTACGGCATGCCCTATGAGGAATGGAAAGCGAAATATCAACTACCGGCCAAGGTAACACCACCCGGTCCCTGATGGGCTCACGCACTATTAGGGCCTGTTCACACTAATTTGATCGCTTCGGTTGTGGTTGAATAAACGCCAATCAAGAAGCGAAGAGAAGTTTGGCTCCTCCAAATGGACGATGAGCGACGCAGAGTGGCCCTTTTTTTTCAACCACAACCCGAAGGGCCGGGCCCATTTTTCCGGCCGGCGGCGTTCGAGCTCGCTTATTTGGAATACCAGACAGCGCTCGCTCGGCCTTGCCCGCGGAAAAAATTGACCTCCGGCAGGTGCAATCAACTTAGTGTGAACAGGCCCTGGGAAGAGCGGTCTTGATCAGTAGCGCAAGACCTGCTTGACGAAAGGAATCGTCAATTTGCGTTGCATCTGCAGGGACGCATCGTCGAGGCGATTCAGAACGTTGAACAGCTCGTTCATGTCGCGAGGTGCCCGGCTCATAATGAATCGGGATACTTCGTCCGACAGCTCCATGCCACGTACCGCCGCCCGTAACTGCAGGGCTCTGCTTTTCTCTTCGTCGTTCAGGTTGTGCAGATGGTAGACCACGCTGCCAAGCAGGCGTGATTTCAGGTCCGGCAGCTGAAGCTGCAGGGAAGGCGGGCTGGTGTGTGAAGCGACAAGAAGCTGGTGACCACGGTCCCTGAGGCGGTTATACAGATGGAACAGGGTCTGCTCCCAGGCCCGGTTACCGCAGATATGGTCGATGCTGTCCAGACAAACCATATCCATGGAATCCAGATCGTCGCACACATCATCCGGCGAATATCCCAACAGATCGCGCAAGGGCAGATACTGAACATTGCGCCCCGACTGGTATGCCTGATGGCAACAGGCCTGCAACAGGTGCGTCAGACCAACTCCGCGGACGCCCCAGATCAGCAGGTTGGCTTCGCCCTCACCGGCCGCAAACGACTTCAGGGCGGCGACAGCCTGCTGGTTTGCGGGCACGGAGTAAAAATTGTCAAAAGTGGCATCGTCCCGAAGGGAGACACCGAGGCTCAATTGGATGGGGGAAGTATCAACTCGCATGGGTGACATCCTTAGGGCCTGTTAACACTAATTTGATCGCTCCTGTTGTGGTTGAAAAAACGCCAATCAAGAAGCGAAGAGAGAAGTTTGGTCATTCCAAATGAACGATGAGCGACGCAGAGTGGCCTTTTTTCAACCGCAACCCGAAGGGCCGGGCCCATTTTTCCACCAGGCGGCGTTCGAGCTCCCTGATTTGGAGTACCAAACAGCACTCGCTCGGCCTTGCCCGCCGAAAAAACGACCTCCGGCAGGTGCAATCAAATGAGTGTTAACAGGCCCTTGTAGACTGTTGAA
>CAZXLJ010000069.1:0-17429 GCA_964641175.1 uncultured Cellvibrionaceae bacterium | reverse complement strand
CATCAGCCGTGCCGCCTCGGGATACCACTGATCCCAGCAGACCATCACCCCCAGAGTGCCCAGGCGCGTCTGCACCGGCTTGAAACCGCCCAGATCGGCCGACGCATCTCCGGGAGTAAAGTAAAATTTTTCGTAAAAGCCCGGATCGTCCGGGATGTGCATCTTGCGGAATATTCCCGCTCGCCCCCGCTTGCCGTCTATCACCTGTGCCGTGTTGTGATAGAGCCCGGCAGCCCGCTTTTCGAATTGGGACAGCACAATCACGATATCGAGCTCTTCGGCAAGTTCAAGACAACGCTGATAGGTGTACCCATCCAGGGGTTCGGCCAGATCGAAATAATCCGGAGATTCCACTTGGCAAAAATACTTGGTCGCATGCAATTCCTGCAGAACGATCAACTCAGCCCCGTTGTTAACAGCTTCGTTGATCAGGGCAACGGTGTGGTCCAGGTTCGCGGTTTTGTCGTTGTCCTCTACTGCCTGCTGGATGACGGCAGCCATTATGGATTGGGTCATGAATTTCTCCAGTCAATATTCAGATTTTGCGCTGACCTGTCTGCCTGCAACCCCGCGTGCGCGTGAAGGCCGCCTGCGGACAGGCCTCAAAAATTTACAGCAAGCTTGTCTTTAACAGGACAGGAGTTTATATCACCGGTTCAATAATTGCTCAGTGCCGCCACTTGCATGGTGGCGCAATGCAGACTGCCGTGCTGCTCCAGCAATGCTTCACAGCGCACCGGTACGATGGTTTTACCGGGCATTGCCCGCTCCAGGACGATCAGGGCGCGGTCATCCTCAGCCACTCCATAAATGGGTGCCAACACCGCGTCATTTACAAAGAGAAAATTGGCATAGGTCGCCGGCAGCGGTCGATTATCGAGGGCGCTATTGACGACCGGTGACGGCAATTCCATTGCCTCCCAACCACGCCGTCGCGTCAATTCCTGAATTTGCTGGTGCAGCCTGCGCAGCACGTCCGCATCCGGGTGTCGATCATTGCAGCCACTATAGATAATGCGACGTCCATCGGCGAAACGCGCCAAGGTATCAATGTGCCCGTCAGTGTCATCCCCGGTCAGGGTGACATTCTCCAACCACTCCACATCGGCAATCCCCAGGTGCTCGGCGAGCCGTTGCGCCATCGCTTCCCGGGAAAAGCCCGGGTTGCGGAGCTCGTCTACAATACAGTCAGCATTGAGAAGCAGCACCTGACCGTTGGTCTCCAGAGCACCACCTTCGCAGACAAGATCGACGGACTCAACGCTCAGTCGAGGAATCTGCTGCGCTACCGCATTATCGTTTTCGGCCGAATACTTGCCTCCCCAACCGTTAAAACGAAAAGTCAGATAGCCACTATCAAGGGAGATCGGGCCGTAGTCCCGAATCCAGGTGTCGTTGTAATTCAGCCGCAGGACGCGGACACGTGACTGCGGTGTGCCACGTTTCCGACATTCATCCCTGAAGCCCGATTCATCGAGCGAGGGGTGGAGGAGCACCCATGCATCTGCGTACCGCGTAATCGCCGCCAGCATATCGAAATAACAGGCTTCGACCTGCTTAAGTGAAGCACGCCAATCGCTATCGACGTATGGCCAGGCAAGAAGAACCGCTCGGACAGGTGCCCATTCCGGCAACATCGTAGGTGTAGTGATCATAGAATTCCGCGAAAGAAATTAGTCATGCACCGGGCCGGCCGGCGTCTTGAATTTTACTGATGGAACGGACGGTTGCATTGCCTGTCCACGGTAGTACGCACCGGCAAGTCAACCAATGGCCTCAGACCCGTTCAGGGACTGCCGGTATATAAAGGCGCCAGGGTCGATGTCCAGACGCTTTCATTCACCACCCCTACCAGGCGGTAACGCACCACGCCATCGGCATCTACGACAAATGTCTCTGGTGCGCCGGTTACACCAAGATCAAGCCCGAGGGTGCCGTCTTCATCGACGATGCTGGCTACATAGGGATCACCCATCCTTTGCAGCAATTTGCGCGCTTCCTCCGGTTCATCCCTGTAATTGACGCCGTATATCGCAACCCCCTGCTTCGCGAGTTTTACAAGATAGGGGTGTTCCTGAATGCAGGCAGGACACCAGGTACCCCAGATATTCAGCAGATACGGTTTGCCGCGCAGCTGATCGGGAGTTATGGTCTTTTCCGGTTCCATCAGTGAGGGCAGGCTGAAGGCTGGCACCTGCCTGCCCACCAGCTCGGACGGCAGCTCGTTCGGATCCAGTTTCAAGCCCACCAGAAATAGCGATGCAAGCAGTACGAAAATCCCCAAAGGAATAAAAAGTTTAAGTCGATTCATTTATCACCTTTTACCTCGCAGTAAACGCGGACCGGCCGTTTAACGCTGCAGTTACACGCTGGCGTGGCCTTCGGGAAGATTTCGTCCGGAGGCAACAGGGGATTCGTCAGTGGCACCCTCAGCTACCTTGTATTTTCGGTATCTCTTGTCGAGAACAGCCAGGGTGGCACCAACCGCCATCAGGATTGCACCAAGCCAGATCCAGCGAACCAACGGATAGTGATGCACCCGCATTGACCAGGCGCGATTGTCCAGCCTGTCCCCCAGCGCGACGAACAGATCGCGCGTCAGACGTCCATCGATCCCCGCCTCAGTCATCACATTGCCACGATCTGAAAAATAATCGCGCTGTTCGGGATACAGAGTCGTTACCAAAGCGTCGTCTTTATAGATCCGCACTTCTCCGACTTCCGCACGATAATTTACGCCCCGCTTGTTGATAACGTCGACGAGCTCGAACTCGTGCCCGCCTACACTCACCCGCTCTCCGTAAACCATACGCAGGTCTTTCTGGTCACTGGTAAGAGAATTGACGCCAACACCCATGAGCGTTACTGCAAATCCGATGTGCGCTATCGCCATGCCATAGTAACTGGCTCGAAGCTTTGTCAACCCGCTCCAGATGGTGCGACTGTTGCGAGCCTTGCGAATGGCGTCGCTGACCGTGGCCAGGACGACCCAGCAGCCAAGGGTGACCGTCAGCGCGACGCCCCAATGAAATGTCTCACCCAGCAGTGGAAACAGCAGCCCGAGCACGATGCTTCCGGCCGCCGGTGCCAGAAGCCATAATTTCAGCTGTTTTATCTGTGTCCTTTTCCAGTTCATCATCATCCCCAGACCAACCAGTACTGCCAGCAGCATCATCAGAGGAGCGAAAAACAGATTGAACCAGGGAGGGCCCACAGAGAGTTTGCGGCTCCAGATGGCATCAACAATGAGCGGATACAAGGTGCCGTACAGCACGACGGCCGCCGCCAGCACCAGGATGATGTTATTGAACAACAAAAATACTTCGCGCGAGAAAAACCCGAACCCCTGTACGCTGCGAATTTCCGGCACGCGAATGGCATACAGCAGCAGCGAACCGCCCACAACCACTGCGAGAAACGCCAGAATAAACATGCCCCGATCGGGATCAGTGGCAAAGGCGTGCACGGATGTCAAAACCCCGGAACGGACGATGAATGTGCCGAGCAGGCTCAGGGAAAATGCAAATATCGCCAGTAATATCGTCCAGCTCTTGAAAACGCCCCGCTTTTCAGTGACTGCCAGGGAATGAATCAGTGCAGTCCCCACCAGCCAGGGCATAAAGGCCGCGTTTTCCACGGGATCCCAAAACCACCAGCCACCCCAGCCGAGTTCGTAATAGGCCCACCAGCTGCCGAGCATGAGCCCCAGGGTCTGAAAAGCCCAGGCCATGTTGGTCCAGGGTCTGGACCATCGCGCCCAGGCGCTGTCCAGGCGCCCGCCGATGAGTGCCGCAATCGCAAAGGCAAAACAGACGGAGAACCCCACGTATCCCATATAGAGGGTCGGCGGGTGAATAATCATGCCGATATCCTGCAGCAAAGGATTCAGATCGCTGCCTTCCGCGACCGGATTGGGCAACAGCCGGTCGAAAGGGTTTGAGGTCACCAGGATGAACAGCAGGAAGCCTACGGTGATGACACCCAGAACTGACAGCACCCGGGCGAGCATATCCAGCGGCAATTGCCTGGAGAACAGGGCGACCGCCAGCGTCCAGCCGGCCAGTACCAGAGCCCATAACAGCACCGAGCCTTCGTGGCCCCCCCAGACGGCCGTCACCTTGTAGAAATCTGGCAACAATGAATTTGAGTGCGACGCCACGTACTTGACCGTGAAGTCATCACCCAGGAACGACCACACCAGCGCTCCAAACGCCACCGCGGTGAAGATAAATACGCCAGCAGTCAGGGAGCGCGCGGAAGCCATCCAGATTACGCGGCCGGAAAATGAACCGACCATTGGTACAACTGATAGCAGAACTGACAGCACCAGCGCCAGGATAAGCGCGAAGTGCCCGTACTCAGGTACCATAATTCATCCCCTTGCAAGCCTCATTGTGTTTCTCGACATCCGTCATTGAATCCGCAACTTCCGGCGGTACATAGTTTTCGTCGTGCTTGGCGAGCACCTGGCTCGCCACCATCACCCCGTCATCGCCGACCTTCCCGCTGATAACCGCCGCTTCGCCTTCGCCAAAAATGTCCGGCAGCAGGCCGCTGTATACGACCTTCAAACGTGCCCGGCCATCGGTGATCTCGAATTCAGTATGCAGCCGGTCCTTGGCGGCGACCAGTGTGCCGGGCACGACACAACCCCCGGCCCGGATCGACTTGTTCAAAGGTGCTTCACCGGAAACGATTTTTGAAACCGGAAAAAAATAGTCAGCGTAATTGCGCATGGCGTACATGCTGAGCCCTACCACGATACTGCTGGCGGATACGATAACCAGAACGAACCACAGGCGTTGCTTGCGACGGGGATGCATAAATCTAAATCTCCTCGGGACCGTTTGATGGGTGTGATCCCTGACGACGCGCGAGCGCGTTCTGCTGTCTGACAAATTTCCTGTACTGCCAACGAGGTTGCAAAATCAGATACAGCAGCCCCAACCAGGTGACAATATAACAACTCCAGACAAAAGGCCCATGGCCATCCATCCAGAGAAACGACTGAAAATCCGAAAATTGCAGTTTCATGACTCGATGGCTTCTCTAGTAACTCAACTGGAATGTCCATGCGGGGCACCGGCGGACACGAGAGTCCGCACCCAGGATGTCCGCTGCTCACGCCGGAGAATCTCGATCCGCGTACGAGCAATCAGCGCCCAGGCAAAAAACACATAGAAACCGATAATCATCAGAATCAATGGGTACGCCATACTTGGATCAATGCTGGATTCGCCCACCAGCTTCAACGAAGCCGGCTGATGCAAGGTGTACCACCAGTCCACCGATTTGTAGATTATTGGAATGTTCACCATGCCAACGAGCCCCAGGACGGCGCCGGTCTTGTCTGCCGTATCCTGATTCTGGTAGGCCTCGTGGAGCGCTATGATGCCCAGATATAGAAGAAACTGCACGAACATTGAAGTTATTCGACCATCCCAGACCCACCAGGTGCCCCAGGTTGGCTTGCCCCATACTGCGCCTGTGAACAGGGCCACAAAAGTCAGTATCGCGCCAATGGGTGCGGCGCATTTCATTACCATGAAGGAAAGCTTCATGCGCCAGATCAAACCGATCGCACCCGCAATCGCCATCACGTAGTACCCCGCCATGGACAAAATCGCTGCGGGAACATGGATGTACATGATGCGGGCGCTATTACCCTGCTTGTGATCGGCGGGCGCGAACGCCAGACCCCAGATCGACCCTACGATCAGTAGCACCGCGGCCATAAGCCCGATCCACGGAAGCCATCTGCCAGTCTTCTCGTAAAACCAGCGCGGCGAACCCAGTCTGTGAAACCATTGCCATGCCACCTTTATCCACCTCTGCTTGAATGAGTATTGTCAGTTCCGGTAATCGCCCGTTTGCCTTTCAAACCCGTACGCCGATCCGGAGACTTGCCGCAATTGCAAAGGGCGCCAGTATGGCCCAACCGATCAGCATGGCGGTCAAAATAGCAAGTTCTGCCCCCACCGGAAATCCGGCGATGGCGTTTTTCACGGCGCCTGCTCCAAATATCAGCACCGGTACATAAAAAGGCATGATCACCAGAGACAGTAGCAGCCCACCCTTGCGCAGGCTCACCACCAGCGCCGCTCCTATAGAACCGACCAGGCTCAGACTGCCGGTGCCGGCCAGCAAGGTCAGCATCATGATCCCGTAGCCCTCGGCTGGCAGAGCCAGCATCACCCCGAACAACGGTGTGAGCAATGTGAGGGGTATGCCGGTCACCAGCCAGTGCACCAGCACCTTCGTCAGAATGAGCACTGCCATCGGCTGAGGGCTCAAGGCCAGCTGTTCCAGCGAGCCGTCTTCATAATCAGCGCGAAACAATCCGTCGAGAGACAGCAGCGTCGCCAGCAGGGCGATGACCCAGATCATTCCGGGCGCCAGCTGCGCAAGGAGGCTGCTCTCGGCGGAAATTCCCAGGGGAATGAACACAACCACCATCAGAAAAAATATCAGTGGATTGGCCAGGTCACCCTTGTGGCGCAGGGAAATCAGCAGTTCCCGTCGCACGCTGGCTCCGAGGGCTCGTCGCAGACTCGAAGGTGGCGCGGCGGATGTCACGCTTCGACCTCAATCGCCGCAGACAATTTCACTACCCGGACCTGAGGTACCCCGAGGGGTTGATGAGTCGTCAGCACGATCATGCCACCCACCTGGGCATGCTCCAGGATACGCGCTTCCAGTGCCAGCACTCCGTCTTTGTCTATTGCTGTAAACGGTTCATCCAGAATCCATAGCGGTGCTGCCGACACGTACAGACGTGCCAAAGCCACGCGCCGCATCTGCCCGGCAGACATCTGGTGACAGGCCACGTCTTCATAGCCCGCCAGCCCGACCTTCTCCAGGGCGGCTTCAACTGAACCGGGAAACGCCAGCCCGTGCACCCCGAAAATCCAGGTCAGATTTTCCCGTGCCGTGAGGGTTTTCTTGACGCCGGGCTGATGCCCCAGATACAGCATGGCTTCGCGCATGTCATATGCGGGATGACGATAAGGCTTGTCGTTCCACAACAGTTGGCCCGACCAGTCGGAAAACAGCCCGCAAAGCGCGCGCAGGAACGTCGTTTTGCCTGCGCCATTTGGACCGGATACCTGCACGACCGAACCGGATTCGAGGCGGAAGGACACCGGCCGGAACAGCGCCGCGCCGTCCCGCTCGCAGGACAAATCTCGGCATTCCAGGGACTGTTGCAGTTTCATCATCACCATTTTTGAAGCCCACCACTTCTTTTCGAATGTCTGGGCAGGATGAGGCGGCCTGGCAATTCCAAACAAGCGACCGATAACGACGTCAGGCGAAAACAGGGCCCGATTGCCGGCAAAGGGCGCAAGTTTAGCGAATAGCGTGCCTTAAATGAAGGAATTTGGGTTTATGGCTGCAAGGGGCTGGTAGCCGGGGGTCATTGTCCGATAGAACGGCTATCGTTAATAGGCGCCCTCCACAATGTGGTCACTGTGTTTCCATGGTCATTCATAACAATCTGCCGCCCGCTAACCCGAACTCTGGCTCTGGCCCCGCACCCGCGCCGACCTTGCCGACGCTGGCGAAAGAGCTGGGCATTCAGGTCCACCAGGTCATTCAGGCTCAAGTCGTCCGGATAACAGCGGTCACGGACAGTGAACGCGAAGCGCTGCTGGCTACGCGGGTGCCTTCGGGTCAGGCTCGGGCCAATCCGCTGACGGAGATTCTGAAGTCACCAGACTTACGACTGGCGCACCTCGCGGTAGACAACCGGGTTTTCCATGCGTTGACCAACCTGCCGCTGCTGCCGCGCCAGTCGGTGAACGTCTTGCTGGATCGGTTCGGCAATCTGCAATTGATGCCGGCGGTTTCAACTTTGCCCAATCCTCTGCTGCAAAGCGTTTCTTCCATTCGGAAAGCATCAAACCCGGGGGATGCCGGCCCATTGCAGCTCAAGATGCTGCAACCTCTGCTCAGGCAGCAGAGCCAGCAGGCCCTCGCCTCTGCCATGCGTCAGGTATTGCCCCACGCCGAACCTCTGCACCGCCTGCTGAATGCCGTCAAGCCCTGGCTGGAGCAGCACCCCGGGAGTTCTGTTGAGGGCTCGGCCCCGCGTCCAGGGGGCGAGCTGAAAGCGTCGCTGCGCCTGCTCGCGGGAAACGCCCCCGCATTGGCAAACCTGACAAAGGAAGGACTGACCGATCTGAAAATCGCATTGCGCGACAGCGGTATCGGACTGGAACGCCATTTGGCCCAAACCGCAGCGGGCGCGCCTCCGGAGCGCGATACCAAATTGCTGCTGATCAAGGTGTTGCATGCACTAGCCGGACTGGGATTTTCCAACCGTGTTGCGAGTCTTGCTAGCCCAGCCATGACGGGGCGGAACCAGGATCTGGAGGCGGTCCTCGAGCCGGTCTGGACCGCGCGAAACACTACGGCCGCAGACAGCGACGGCGCCACACGCCAGCAACTGCAGCGCCTCGTGTCTCTGGCCGAAGCCGCCCTTTCCCAGGTGCAGTCGAACCAGTACAGGAGCATCAGCGCCCAGACGGCCGAGGGGGCCCCCGCTGCGAATTTTTTTACGGACATTCCGCTGCGTCTCGCTGACGGCTTCGTCACCGTGTTTTTCCAGTTTCAGGAGATCAGGGATCCGGAAAAGAAGCGCAAGCGCGGCGACAAATCTGAAAAACCCCGATCCCGCTGGGTGGTCTTCATGGAGCTGACTATCGAAGATCAGGGGCAACTGGCGGTTGAAGTATCCGTGGTTGACAAGCACGTGGATGCGCAGTTCTGGAGCAGCCATGCCGACCTGCGCGAAGATGCTCGACGCGGCATGCAGCAACTCCGGCAGCAACTGGAAAACCAGGGTCTGACGGTCACCGATCTGCGCTGCTCACCGGCGCCCATTCCGCAGAAAAATGTGCGGCTCGATTACTCCCTGATTGATGTGAAAACCTGATGACCGCCAAGCCCGAACCACTAAGTCCCGAACTACAAAAAGCCGTCGCGCTGTATTACGACGGCAGTGGCGCACCGCAGGTGACTGCCAAGGGCCTCGGCGACGAGGCCCTGGCTCTGATCGAGCAGGCCAGGCGGGATAATATTCCTCTGTGCGACAACCCTGCGCTGGTGGAATTGCTGGCGGAAATCGAAGTCGGTGAATCCATCCCCGAAGCGCTCTACATTGCAGTTGCCCATATCATCGCTTTCGCCTACCAGCTGCGGCATACCGAGATGGCCGGTCCGCCGTCACGGGGAACCGGCGGTTCGGAAACCGGGCACCCGCTGAAGATATAGGCACCCCTTCGTAGTCGCGAAACACCGTCATTCTCTCCAATCGAATATCAGCCTAAAATTTCAGGCAAGCCGGTTTTATCGTGTGTCTGCAGGTTGCAGTAGCCGCCCGGATTTTTGGCAAGATACTGCTGGTGATAGGATTCGGCAAAATAAAACGGGCCGGCCGGCTGAATTTCCGTTGTGATCACCGGCGCTCCTGGCGCGCTGTCCAGTTGGGACTGGTACTGCTGCCGGCCATGTTCGGCCAGTACCTTTTGATCTTCATCGAACCAGTAAATGCCCGACCTGTACTGGGTACCGCGATCATTTGCCTGCCGCATTCCCTGGGTTGGGTTGTGATTTATCCAGAAAAGCTTCAGCAATGCCTGATAGGTCACTCGAGCGGGGTCGAAAATCACCAGCACTACTTCATTGTGGCCAGTGCGCCCGCTGCAAACTTCTTCATAAGTGGGATTGGGAGTGAAGCCGCCGCTGTATCCCACTGCGGTGGTAAAAACGCCCGGCTGCTGCCAGAAAAGCCGTTCAACCCCCCAGAAACATCCCATGCCAAACAGCGCCCGGCTGCAATGAACCGGATATTCAGTCATGGATTGGCCCAATACATAATGCTGTGATGGCACATCTACCGGCTGGGACCTCCCCGGGAGCGCCTGTTCGGACGTCGGCATCGTCATTTTGCTGCTCACATTCTCAAACCATCCCATCCCGGCACCTCGCTATTGTCCACGAATAGTGGGCAATGACGGTACATCAAGTACATAGCCGGAGCAACTGTGGGGCGCCGGCACCGCCCACCCATTCAGCTCCGCGGAAAGCCTGTCGGCGCAGCGCTGCGCCATTGCGGTGAAAGGTGGGCGACCCGGATCTGTCAGCACTGTTCGCACGCCCGCTTTGGCCGCCCTGCGAATCAGGTTAAATAGCGGCGTTTCCAGGTGATCCCAGAAGCAGATGTCGCCGCCGATCATCAGGTCAAACCTGCCCAGCATTGCCCCGGTCAATTTCTCGTAGCCCGAATGAAGTGTCGTTACCTTCACGCCATTGAGACTGGCATGGAGATCCATGAACGGAAAAACCGAAGCGTCGATATCGGAACCGGTGACTTCGCAGCTAAACCGCTTTGCGCAAAAAATGCCGGCAATTCCCCACCCGCACCCAATCTCCAGCACCCGACACTGCGGCGGCAAGGTGCATTCGGAAAGATAATCCATAAGGACAATGCTCGAGTTCCAGACTTTGTTGCCGTGATGGCTCGGACTGCCGACTTCACGCCGGAGTCGGCGGATTTCCCGATGGTTTCCAGTGAGTACGTCGATATCGAAGAGCGTGCGCTGATTGCGCGAAGGGGAACTTGCGGACAATGAGACTACCCCGTTCAGGTCCATCGCCGGAATGTCTCGGGGCAATGTCCTTTCCAGCATTTGTTTCAGTGGTATCATGCGTCGCAGTCAATCTGCATAGTGACCCACGCCATGATGCGTAACCTCGAATCCCCCTACTTCGCGGCCATTGATCTGGGCTCCAACAGCTTTCACATGATCATCGCCCGCGTGAACGAGGGGACGCTGGAAATTGTGGACAGGGTGAAGGAGATGGTACAGATCGCTCGCGGAATGCACAACGGCAGCATCGCCTCGGGCGCCCAGGAGCGGGCTTTGGATTGCCTTAAACGATTCGCTGAACGCATCCGCGATATCCCCGTCAGCCAGGTTCGCGTGGTGGGAACCAAAAGCCTGCGTTCTGCCAGGAACGCGGGGCATTTTCTCCGGCGGGCAGAAGCCGCCCTCGGCCAACCCATCGCTATCATTTCGGGTTTTGAAGAAGCCCGTCTGGTTTACTGCGGGATTGCCCGGGGTATCAACACCGACAGCAGTCGGCGGCTGGTTATCGATATTGGCGGCGGCAGTACCGAATTCATTATCGGTCAGGGAGATGAACCGAGCCTGCTCGAAAGCCTGAGCTTCGGATGTGTCGTCTATACCGAAGACTTCAAACTCGAGGCCGGCGTCGATCCACGCAGCATGCGGAATGCTTATCTGGCCACCTGCAAAGAGCTTGAAGGAATACGTTCGACGTATCTGCGCAACGGTTGGGATGTTGTCTACGGAACATCCGGCACCATGCGGGCGATTGCCGAGTTGCTGGGCGGCAATGAAGGCGATGCGGTTATACGCGCCGAGGCGCTTCGAGCGCTCTACGAAGCCACCTCCGAATCCCAATCCAGAAACCTCTCAGGTGTCCCCGAATTGCGACGCAGTGTATTGCCCGCCGGTATTGCAATCCTCAAAGCTGTATTTGACCGGTTCAAGCTCGATCTGGTGCACGTGGCTGATGTTTCCCTTAAAGAAGGCTTACTTTATGACACGATTGGTCGACTCACGAATGTGGACGCACGCCACACCGCCGTGGCGAAGCTTCAAAAACAGTATTTTGTTGATTCCCGGCACGCGGACCGGGTCGCAGAGTGCGCCCTGTCGTTCTGGCAGCTGATCAGGAGCCCGTCATTGCCGGGGATTTCCCGCACCAAGGTACTTATCTGGGCCGCGAAACTGCACGAGGTCGGCCTGGGCATTTCTCATTCAAAGCATCACAACCACAGCTTTTACATCCTCAAACACAGCGATCTGGCCGGTTTCGGACGCTACGAACAGTTCATACTTGCCTGCGTGGTGCGCGCGCATCGCAAAAAACTTAATGAAGGCCGCTTTGAAGGCATGCAGGAACCGGAGATCCGCGCGGTCCTGCCAATCGTTCTCTGTCTGCGTCTGGCGGTCGTATTGCTGCGCCGACGGGAACCTCTGGATGAGCTGCCGCAACTGCGCGGCGAAAATTATCGGTTTGAATTACTGTTCCCCGTCGGTTGGCTTGAAAGTAACCCGCTCACGGCGGTTGGTCTGTCGGATGAAGTCCATCAGTTCAAGAACGTGGGCATTCATCTCGAAATCAGGGAGCAGCCACTCCTCGAGGACCAGCCCTCCCGATGATCCTCAAGCTTCTGCTCGCCGCTGTTCTGCTTTTCCTGATGTGGCAGGGCGTGAGACGGTTAAAGTCGATGCCGGTGCAGCAGCGCCGGTCCGCGTGGCTGAAAATCGCACTGACCGGGTTGGCGCTGGTGTTGCTCATCGGTGTCATTACCGGTCGCATGCACTGGCTTGGCGCCGTGTTTGCGGCGCTCATTCCACTGCTGCGGTTCGGAACCGGCACGCTGTTGCGATTTCTGCCCTTCTGGATTCGCCGCACCGGGGGCGTTGCCAGCTTCCGCACGGATCACCTGGATGTGCAGATTCACGTGCAGCAAGCCCGGATCACGGGTGTGGTGATCAAAGGCCGGCATGCGGGTAAAGCCGTTGAAACACTGACGGACAGTGAACTTGCGGAGCTGGAAGAAGATTACAAAACACTTGACCGGAAATCCCAATACCTGATCCGTCTGCTGCGTCAACGCGGCTCGCCGGGCAACAAGTCGCACTCGCCTCCGCCGCCGTTTTCCAATCCGGCCAGAGACGAAGCCTTGCAGATTCTGGGTCTGCAGGGACGACCTGACCGGGAGGAAATTATTGCCGCGCACCGGCGGCTCATACAGAAGCTGCATCCGGATCGCGGTGGCAGCGATTTTCTGGCGGCAAGGGTAAACCAGGCCAAGGATGTTCTTTTAAACGATCTTTGACGCGGATGCGCGGGCCTGTTACCTGCCTCGGTTACGGCAAAGCACGTGGATGTAACGACCAAGATCCCGGTACGGCATCAGCCGGGAGTAAGTCAGTTCCAACGCAATAGCCTGGTCCAGATCCTTCTCGCGCAGTGTCGGGTCGAGAACGTAATCGTGGAATACACGGATGCCACTCTGGCAAATGACGTCATACCCGGCATTACTTAACCACTCAAGCACCACCTCCGGCCGCAGCGGGTTGAGCGGAGTGAGACTGCCTTTTTGTCCGCGAAAATTCTCCTGCAAAATTTTGCGATAGTTCGTGCGCAGAAGATTCTTGAATATCAGGCCGTTAATGTTATAGAAAATCAGCGACAGCCAGCCGTCACGCCGGATCATTCCCGACACATGTTCCAGCAGGGACTCGGGTTGCGCCAACCATTCGATGACCGCATGGCAGGTAACAAGATCGAATTCTTCCTGCACATGATCTCGAACCTGCTGAAGGGGGCTGTGCAGCCACCGGGTTGCGTCAAGGGCTTCAGGTTCCAGATCTGACGAATAAAAATTTTCGCGCGCCAGGGAAAGCATCTCGGCGGACGTATCGGACAGCAGCACCCGATGGCCACGGCGCGTCAATTCAAGTGCACACTGTCCCTGCCCTGCCCCCAGATCCAGCACCGACAATGGATGGTCAGGCAACCATTCCGCGAAATCCCTTGCCAGAACCGCTAGCCGCAGCTGGCCTTTCAGCGTGTTGTATATATTTCCCTTGAAGCGCTGCGCAAGTCCGTCAAAACTGATGTCCTGTTCGGGGTGCCGGTTATTCATTGCGGCTGCCTTGCGGAACTTTCCAGAGATTCACCAGGAACACTGCAGCAAATATGGCGATGCCTCCCAACACTCCGTAAAGATGAGCGTTGACGGCCACCGGCACGCCAATTTGATCCATCAGATAGTTTTCGTCATAGGAAGGCAGTTGCTCATAAGCGATCTTGCCCATAAGCAACAGGGTTGCTGTCAGATAGAGCCATGGCTGTTGCCTGCGTCCCAGAAGTAAACCCAGCATCAGCATTCCATACAACGCCCCGGAAAATCCGCGGTATTCGATTAGCCCTCCATCCAACAGGTGCAGGCCACCGCACACTGCAAGAGGCAGAAGAAACAATCCCAGAATCCATATCAGCAGTGACTGGTCCCGGAACAGCAGGAATCCGGTCATCGCCAGCCCCGCCACGTTGATAACCGTATGATGCAAGGTGAAGTGCACGAAATTACCCGTGAAATACCGCCACCACTGTCCGTCTTCAACTGCTGACCGGTGATACGCGAGCAGGTTTTCCATGGGCGCACCCCCCAGCTCCAGAAGCAACATAACCAGCAGAGGCAATATCAAGGCCCATGTATTTCGAGCGAACAGGGCAGCTTTCAGGTCCTGGATCATGACATTAGAACCTGTCCCGCTTCGTTTCCACCGCTGAGCTCTTCAACGCGCTCATTCAGGAAGTCCTTCAGAACCTTTGATCAAGTCTGGTTTTTTCCTTAAAACGGAAGCGGCATGGCTTCACCATTTAAGAGCGCATTTCCGTCCCTAAAACTGAAATCGATACGATAATTGTCTCCATCCTCCTTGAGCATGCCCTGCACCACCAGCATGTTGAGTTTCACTGCAGCCTGATCCTTTACCTGTGCATCCAGATCGGCGTCTGTCCAGGGTTCTCCTGACTCAAATAACTGTCCCTGGATCTCGCTTCGGGTCGTCTGCTCCATGAGTGACTGCGCCAGCGCCTTGCCGACCAGCGCATTGACATCCACTTGCAGAAAACGGATCAGTCCCATGGGATCAGCACTCTGGGCAGCGTCCGGCGACAAGTTCGCCCGCGCAGTCAGGTTCAATGAACCGTCATCGGTGGTAAAACGCAGGTCTTTTATTTCAATCCCGGGCCCGCTGGGCACCAGATCACTCATCACCAGTCCAAGCAGTTCAAATCCGACTGATGCGGTGTCTTCCGAACCGGCCATTTGCTGCATCAGGTCGGAATACTTCTCCCAGAACTCCACTCGCACCCGATTGAATGACAGCACCGCGCGAGCATCCGACAGGTTTTCCCCAAGACCGGAGAAGCTCGCCAGCGACATCTCGACTTCGACGTCGCTTAAAGTATCTTCTTCGTGGAAAGTTGTGACGGTATTGAATTGCAGGCCGGTAAGGCGTACTTCCTCCCCTTCCGCTGTTTTACCGGAGATTGATGCCACGGCAAAGTTAGCGTGCCCGGGGACGATGAACTTGCTATACAAGCGGCCGAAATCGAGTTCGGTCCCCAGCGTAACTTCGCCTACTTCCATGGTCCCGCCCGTAGCACTTTCAAGCCGGGCGCCTGGCAATGCTCCAGCATAAGTGAATTTCCCGTTGCGATCATAGGTGCCACCTCCCCGGTAGCTTTCTAGGTATAGCGTTTGCGCATCATCGGACGTTGCCCGGGCAGATTCGATGCCGGCGGTATCGCTTCCGGTTTCGGAGCCAGCACCGGCAGCACCCGGCAGCTCGGAGTTCAACCGGACCGCTCCTGCCTGACACTTGTCCTGAAACCCAACAGTTCCAAGCAGCGACATGCGGAAATCCGACTGGCAGAATGGTTCGTTGCCAGCGAGACTGAGTCTGTCCCTGAGCCAGCCGTCGACTTCGCCGCCCAGCACGACGGTACCCGCCGACCACCCAAACTGAAGCCCCTCGCGCAGTATCACAGGACCATGACTGATGTCGAATTCCAGCGGCAATTCGGGCAGTTCCTCGCCGCTGTCTGCCGAGGGCAGCTGCACGGATACGGTCATCCGGCCCCGACTCCCAAACCAGCCCCGGTCATACTCTGTCCAGCTTGCGGTATAGCCGGGCTGGTCATTCACGTAGGTTACGAAACTGTCCATCGCCTGCTGGGTTTTGACCCCTGCGGCGAACGGACCCGCCAGTATCACTACCAGAATCACCACTGCCAGGGTCGCTATTACCTTCTTCATTCCGTCACTCCTTAAAGTCGCCCCACCCGGCCCCTTGATAAGTCATTCTCAGATGCGTTTAACTGCCGCCCTGGCGGGTGTCGCGGGCAAGCTGCTGCAGACGCAGAATCGGGCGGCAATTCTATCCGAATAGAACTCCAATGTGTGCTTTTAGTCACATCTGACTTCGCCAGGTGCCCGCTGGACGCCCATACCACTCCGACCCAGATGGTTTGAGACCGTATAATGTCGACCGATTTGCGCGACGTGCATTTTTGTCGTTCTCTGCGGTCCAAGTGCTCAACCCCTTCTGCTGTGTCATTAATTCAAAATTTTCGTGGAGACCGAAATGAAGTTTTTTTACTGCCTGGCATTCGTCCTCCTCTCTGCGATCAGCCATGCACAAACCAGAAATGACGATCTGCCCGTCGTGGAAGAATTACGCTGGGTCGACAACGGGTATTTGCAGCGTCAACGGGAACTGGTTGACGAAATCGCACGCTCCGAGTTTGGACAGCGAATTCGCCGCGACAAAAGTGACATCCGTACCATCAACCGGATTCTGGAAGGCGGGCTTATAGGCGTCACTGAAAAGCAGAAGCTTCAGGCCCTCGGAGTAGTGATTGGCGATGTATTTGTGACTGAACTCAACATGCAGTGGCGGGTTTACCATGACAAAAAAGGCAAAAGCCGCGCCGTATGCTTGCCGGACACTAACCACTGCCTTTTTCCGATCACCATGATTTCCCGACGCGTTGAAGCCGGCCGTGCGCCGGACGCTACCAACATTTATGAAACAGGCGTAAAACTGATGCAGCCCTATATACCGAAATTACCTTATTCGAAGGATTGAAATCCTAACCTCTGCGCAGTTATCGGGGCAGCGGCCACAATCCGCTTCTTGCGCAACGACGCAATTTCCCTACGGGCTTCCTCAGGGAGGACGATTATTTATTGCCCTCTCAAATCAATGTATTGATATTGTCAACCAACCCTCCTAGAATCGGTTGCGGATGTATAGGAGCGCTGGGTCTGGTGACTCTATACGGCCGGTCCGGAAATGCGTCAGACGTTATTCCGTCTGCAATTTCAGCCAACAACATGGTCTACTAAAATTGCACTCTGTTTATGTTGAAATTCAACAGGATATTCTCGCCTTTTCGACTCCGGCCTCAGTCGAAGCATCCCCTCTCAGTTCAGATCATCCGCAACTTTTATTCAGTCATGTCTACCAAAGGTTAAGATCCATGTCAGAGAAGCTAAACGGGACCGTCAAGTGGTTCAATGAAGCCAAAGGTTATGGTTTCATTAGTAGAGAGGGTGGCTCAGATTTGTTTGTGCATTTCAGTAACATTACCGGCAACGGCTTCAAGACGCTCAAGGAAGGCCAGGCGGTAACTTTCACTGAAGGCAAAGGGCAAAAAGGTCCTCAGGCTGAAAACGTAGAAGTTGCTTGATCATTAATTTCCAGGGTTGCGTAATCTGCAGGCTTCAGTAGCTACTGTTTAAACAGCCT
>CAZXLJ010000068.1:0-17462 GCA_964641175.1 uncultured Cellvibrionaceae bacterium | reverse complement strand
GAGTGGGTGTCCTGATTGCGAGCGGCCTAACCAGGGTGGGTGTCTTGATTGGGGGGCGACCGGAGTGGGTGTCCTGATTGTGGACGAATCGGCCGGGGGCCCAGTTTTCAGTTCTTTTCAAGGGATTATCAAGCAATAATCCTGCTGCGCTGATCTCCGGGTCAGCGGAATTCGTACACTTAGGCGGGCACCAGTTTGCGGAAGGCTACTCGTCTCCTGCCGTGCCCGATCCCGACGCGCCATTTCTGGCGATTCCCCGCAAGGAGTTCCTGAATGCCCTGGCTTTTGCTGCTCCACATGTCTGCGCTGCTGTGCTGGTGTGGGGCTTTGCTTTACCTGCCTGCACTGATCAGCGGCAGCACGCGGTCGGATCTTCTGGCCACGGACACTCTCGTCAAACGCAGTGCGGTCCCGCGCTTCGTGTTCACTCTGGTCGCCACCCCCGCAGCCCTGATCGCGATCGGTAGCGGCACGGCGGTATTTGTCGCCCACGGGATTGTGACGTTCTGGCTGATCGCGAAACTGACGCTGGTGTCCCTGCTCGTGCTGGGCCATGCCGCGATGGGGTTTCTGGTGGCGCGAGCGGACCGGCTGGAGCAGCCGCGCTTGACGCGATACTGTGTTCTTCTCGCCGGGTTTCTCGCCTGCCTCATGTTGACCATTATCTGGCTCGTACTCGCCAAGCCGCTGCAGGAAGGATGAATATGCCCACCGGCCCTACCCCCTCAAACCTCGGAATCGACGCCCACCCCATGCTCGTAGACCAATTGCCCCCCCAGAACGCCGGTGAGGGCGATGAGCAAGGCTGTCAGGGCGGAAATGAACAGGCCCCACGGCTGCACCCATTCAGCGGGATCGCCAAACCGCAGCAACCAGTTAAAGGTGGCAAGCGAAAGCAGCATCACGGCCACGATGGCGTGACTCCAGGCGGTGATCAGCCGGCGGATTCCCGCCACGGTGACCAGGTCCACAAGACCCACAACCCCTGCAAACCAGCCCCCGAATGCTCCGACACCTGCCAGCCAAAGGCTGGCGCGCGCCCAGAAAACGTCTTGAGTAAAAATGAAGCCGATGTCTGTGGCCAGCAGCCCCAGCAGCGCCGCCATGGGGAAATGAATCAACATCGGGTGAATCGGATGCCCGAAAAGAGACATGCGACTGGGTATTGGGGTACGCGCCATAGAGTTCTCCCGGAAAAGTCGAAGTTACTACGTTATTGCATGGCAAAATGGCCAACCATGTCCGTCACCGCTTTGCCACTACTGGCAATTGGCTGCGGCGGCCCGCAATCAGCTCTGGATCCGGCCGGTCCTTCGGCCTGGGTAATCTCCTGGCTCTGGTGGGGCATGTTTTCCTTTTTCACTCTGGTGTTTTTCGTACTGGTGGCGCTCTGGATGCTGGCCATGCGCAGAGAGAAGGAACCGGCCAACGCCGAGGAGGCCAGACGCATCCACAACCGCTGGATTATTGGCGGCGGGATTTTGCTGCCGCTGATCAGCGTTACGGCCATTCTCGCCTTTGGCATTCCCGCCGGCCAGCGCCTGCAACTGTTGGACCCTGACGACGAGCCCCTGATTGTAGAAGCCGTCGCCCATCAGTGGTGGTGGGAATTCCATTACCCCGAATCGGGAATCACCACCGCCAACCATCTGTTTCTGCCGGTGGGGCAGACCATCGAGATTCGCGGAAGTACTGCGGATGTCATTCATTCCTTCTGGGTGCCGCGCCTGGGCGGCAAGATTGACCTGGTGCCGGGAAGGATCAATACCATCAGGCTGAGGGCGACCGCCACGGGCTCCATGCGGGGACAATGCGCCGAATTCTGCGGCACCGGGCACGCCCATATGATATTCGAGGTGGATGTCATGAAAGGCGCTGCGTTCAAACGCTGGCAGAATGCCCGTCAGCAACCGGTAACCGTCACCGAAGAGCATCAGGCTGCGGTCACGGCCTTTCAGGCAAACTGCGGCCAGTGCCATAACATCAACGGCGTCAGCGCAGGCTCCGGCGCACCGGATCTGACGGACGTCGGCGCGCGGCGGCTCATCGGCGCCGGGCTTAAGCGGGGTCGGACCCTGTCGGTGCAGGAGTGGCTTATGGATCACCCGCGCGCCAGTGAAATTGGCCTTGCCCAGGATGACCATCAACTACCCCCGGATCAGCTGAATCTTATTGCCGCCTGGCTGGAGACGCTTGGAAATGACTGATGCTCCCAATCAACCGGATGTCATGCATGAAGAATTTGACAAGGTATGGGGCAATCCACGCGGCCTGCTCGCGCTGACCATTGTCAACCACTCCGCCATCGGTTTACGGTTTATGGTAACCGGGGGAATATTTTTTCTGATCGGCGGCCTGCTGGCAATGCTGATCCGCACTCAGCTGGCCCTGCCGGGGCAGTCAATCGTTTCCGCCGACGTTTATAACCAGGTATTCACCATGCATGGCACGGTGATGATGTTCCTGTTTGCCGTACCGGTGCTGGAGGGGTTTGCGATTTACCTGATCCCCAAGATGATCGGAGCCCGCGATCTGGTGTATCCCCGTTTGAGTGCCTACGGCTACTTCTGCTATCTGTTCGGCGGCATCATTCTGCTTTCCAGCCTGGTGCTGGACATGGCGCCGGCCAATGGCTGGTTCATGTACACCCCCTTGAGCAGCATCGCCTTCTCCCCTGGCAGCGGCTCCGACTTCTGGCTGCTGGGCATTACCTTTATTGAAATCTCGGCGGTCTCCGCCGGGGTTGAGCTGATTGTTTCCATCATGCGCACCCGCACCGCCGGCATGGCGCTTCATCAGATGCCGCTGTTCGCGTGGTACATCCTCGCCATGGCCTTCATGATCGTCTTCGGGTTTCCGCCGCTGATTCTGGGCAGCATCCTGCTGGAACTCGAACGCGCCGCCGGACTGCCTTTCTTCGATGTCGCCCGCGGCGGCGACCCGGTCCTGTGGCAACACCTGTTCTGGCTGTTCGGGCACCCGGAGGTCTACATCATTTTCCTGCCCGCCGCCGGCATCGTTTCCACAATACTGCCGGTATTTGCCGGGCGTCCTATCGTGGGTTACCGCTGGATCGTGCTGGCCATCATCGTCACCGGTTTCATCAGCTTCGGCCTGTGGGTGCACCACATGTTCACCGTCGGCATCCCGCATCTGGCGCTGGCGTTCTTTTCGGTGGCCAGCATGCTGGTCGCCATTCCCACCGCGATCCAGGTTTTCGCCTGGCTGGCGACCCTGTGGCTGGGCAAACCGAGCTGGCAGATTCCCATGCTGTGGATTCTGGGCTTTCTCATTATCTTCGTGGCCGGGGGCCTGACCGGTGTAATGCTGGCACTGGTGCCATTCAACTGGCAGGTGCACGACACGCATTTCGTGGTAGCACACTTCCACTATGTGCTGGTGGGAGGCATGTTCTTCCCGACCATGGCTGGCGTTTATTACTGGCTGCCCCACTTTTCCGGGCGCATGCCGTCAAAAAACCTGGCCCGTTGGGGATTCTGGCTGACTTTTATCGGCTTCAACGTAACCTTCCTGATCATGCACTGGACCGGACTGCTGGGCATGCCACGCCGTATTTACACCTATGATGCTGACCTTGGCTGGGATCTGCCCAACCTGATTTCATCCATCGGCGGCTTCATCATGGCCGCGGGCGTGGCCACCAGTCTGCTGGATATCCTGTTGCATTTCCGCTTTGGCGAAAAAGCCGGCGTCAACCCGTGGAATGCCGACACCCTCGAATGGGCCACCTCGACGCCACCGAGCGCCTATAACTTCGTCAGCCTGCCGGATTGCCCCAGCCGGCACCCGCTTTGGGACAATCCCGACCTCCCTCGCACCATTGCCGAAGGCCGCCATTCCCTCGCTACCATCGACCACGGTCGTCGTGAGACCTGGGGTACGGACCCTCTGACCGGCAAGATCCGGGAGATCATCCACCTGCCCGGCAATACCTGGCTGCCCTTTATCGCCGCGCTGACGACGGCCGGGGTCTGTCTCGGACTGCTCACGAAATTCTACTGGGTGGCGCTGGCGGCGACGCTGCTTACAGTCGGACTGTTGCTGCGGTGGTCCTGGGAGAATGGCGCCCATCCACTGGCCGCGCCCGACGCCAGGGTGGTGCCGGGAGATCCGCCCCTGCATTCGCGCACCCACGATGGCCCTGGTCTTTGGGGCATGATGGTCACTTTGATGGCCAATGGCTCGCTCTACCTTTCGCTCCTCTTCGGCTGGTTTTATCTGTGGACTGTGGCGCCGCAGTGGCAGGTCCCCGAGGAGCCGCCCCTTGACGCCTTGTTACTGTTCATCAGTGGCGCTCTGCTGACGGTTGCGCTGGCCGGATTCAACCGGATGGTGCGCCATTTGCGGCGGCAGCTCGATCCGCACCTTGAGCGTCACCTGTGGACAGTGACTGTGCTCGGGACGGCGCACTTCGCGGTACTCGTCTACGTTCTGCTGAAGGCGCCACTCACGCCGACTGCCACCTCCCATGACGCCGTGATCGCCGTCATGCTGGGATACCAGCTGCTACACAGCGGCCTCGCAGTCATCATGACGGCCTTGCAGGCCTGCCGGGTGCGCAGCGGTTATGTTGGTACCCTTGCCCCTTATGAGCCGGTGGTGGTCGAGCGCTGGTGGATCTATACCACCGGGGTTTTCTGGCTTAGCTACATATCCATGGTGCTGTTGCCCATGACCTGGGAGGTTGCATGACGGTATCTCCCTTTCATCCGGCCCAACTGGCGTTGGGACTGATCATCTGGAGCGTGTACTTTGTCGCCGTGTACAGTGGCCTGTCCATTGGCTGTTCCTTGCAGGCACCGGATGCCGATCAAGGCCCACGCAACTGGCTCAATCTGTCGCTGCTGCTGCTGACCCTGACAACGGCCGGCTGGCTTCTGTGGCAGGCTTACCGGTGCTGGCGCACGCCGGCCCGAGCCCATCAACCGGATTCGGCCGAACGGGCATCCCGGGAACCAGGGTCGGAACAGCTCGCGGGCTTCCGCAAGTTCATTGCGTCCATTGCGCTGGGTGTCAACCTGGTTGCCGGCATCGCAACTCTGGCAATCGGAATGCCATTGACCGTGCTTGCGCCCTGTCAATGAAAAGATATGTCCCCGCCTGCCTCATAAGTCTGGCTGCTCTGCTTCTGGGCAACGTTGCCATGGCTCACAGTCCCCTTGCAATCGCCACCAACCCGGCAGCTTTTCTGACCGGTCTGCTTCTGGGCGCTGTCTGGTTGTGCTACAGCATGGGGATCTGGCGGGTGCGCCCAAAGGCGCGCAATTTGGTGGCATTCCAGGCCGCGACAGTGATTACCGCGCTGGCGATTTTCGGACCGCTTGATGAGCAGGCGGAAACCAGTACCGCCGCGCACATGGTGCAGCACATGCTCATGATGGTGGTGATCGCCCCGCTGTGGGTCATTGCCCGTCCGCTTCCCCAATGGCATGCGCTCGCGCCGGGGATGGCTGCCGCAATCTTCCGACCTCTCATATGGTGCGTCAGGTATCCGTTACTGAGCGCCGCCATCCATGGCGCCTTCATCTGGTTCTGGCATTTACCTCGATTTTACGTGCTCGCCCTGGAAAACCCCTGGTGGCACGCCATCGAGCATCTATGTTTCATCGTCAGTGGGGGAATATTCTGGTGGTCGGTGCTGCGAGCGCAGCGCCACGGTGCGCCCCGGGCAATCCTCGCACTGCTGTTTACGCTGATGCACACGGGATTTCTGGGGGCGCTGCTGACGTTTGCGAACCGCTCCCTGTACGGGGCCGACCGTGTGCTGGCCGATCAGCAGCTCGCCGGCCTGTTGATGTGGGTGATTGGCGGTTTCCCTTATCTCGCCGCTGCCGCCTGGATCGGCTGGAGGTGGTTCTCCCGGGTGGCGCGCCGCACTGAAGGTGTCATTCCCGCTAAACCTTGACCCACTCCCTGAAATCCCGCAGCAGGCGTTCGAGACTCTTCCGGTAGGCCTCTTCCGTCAGGCGGCCGTTTTGAAAGTGCAGATGAGCACTTCCTACCGCAAGCTCCGGCGCGGGAAATACGGGGGTCAGGGTACCGCTGAGAACCTGTTTGAGCTGACCTTGCGCCCGGCTGCCGCCCCCAGGGCTCATGGCGGCACTCATGATCAGCGTGGGCTTGCCGCGCAGTGCGGACTTGTACGCCGGCCTCGAGAGCCAGTCGATGGCGTTTTTCAGTCCGCCGGGTATACCGTAGTTGTATTCCGGTGTGGAAATGATCAGAGCGTCTGCCTGGGCTGCCTGCTCCAGCAACCGCTGAACTCCCGCCGGCTTTTGCGGGCCATCCAGTTCCTCGTTATACAACGGCAGATCAATCGAACCCCAGATCCACTCGGCGTCCGTCAGAATCTCTCGCGCGGCTTTCAATAATGCGGTGTTGAACGAGTCCGTCCTGAGACTTCCACTCAGTGCCAGTACTTGCATGTCGGTTCCCCTTTTTTAAAGTTAATAACGCTTGGCCGTCAATCAGGCTACCACCGTTGATGTAACCCTCGCAGTATTTAAACCTTCGCACTCCAAAACAGGAGCGATCAAATTAGTGTTAACAGGCCCTAGGGAACCTCGGATCATCAGCTCGCCGTAATTTCTTCCGGCAAGGTTGCCCGGTTAATCCGTGTAAGTTATAGTCCCGTTCCGCGAAAAGCACTCAGGACGACGCTGCGATGGATTGCACACGTAACACTCCCCCAGGTTTTATCCAAAACCAAACTGGCATTTACAGCCATTCCGCGCAGCGCAATCCATATACGCCGGTATTCTTGGTGCCCGGAAAATGGCCGGAAAATAATCTAAGCAAAGCCAAAGATAAAAATTATTCTGTGCCAGACTGAGAATCATGGCGCAAAAACCATCCCGACTCTCGCTTGAGAAACGCCGGGGTGCAGAAAAATCTTCAACCACAAAGGAAGATGTCTCATGGACCCCATCAGCAGCACACCTCAGGAAATCAATCGCACTTACACCAAACCGGTGGAATTTACCGGTAAAGGCGGTGAATTTTTCAGCATCTGGATCGTAAATCTTCTGCTGAGTATTCTCACTCTGGGAATTTACAGCGCCTGGGCAAAAGTCAGAGCCAACCAGTATCTGTACGGACATACCCGTCTCGACGGACACAGTTTCCGATATCTGGCCAAGCCACTGCAAATACTTGTCGGACGGATCATTGCATTTGTGGTCTTTGCGGTGTTCATGGCGGTGTCCTCACTCAACCCCGTCGCCGCTGTCATATTGAGCCTGTCGATGCTGTTCGTGGCGCCCTGGCTGATCACCCAGTCCCTGAAATTCCGTATGCGTATGACCTCCTACCGCAATGTCCGCTTTTCCTTCAGCGGAACCTACGGTGGCGCGCTGCTTCATTTTGTCGTGTTGCCGATTGTGGGCGTTTTCAGTCTCTACCTTGCATTTCCATGGGTACTGAAAAAGATCGATCATTATTTGATGAACCACATCCATTACGGCAATCAGGATATGCGTCTGCGCAATGAAACCGGACAATATTATGTCGCCGCCCTGATTGCGATGGGCGTTGCCATTGCCATTATTGCCACGCTTGGCGTGGGCTCCGCGTCGTATCTGAAAAGCGGCATCCCGGATGCTGCAAGCAATATGTCATTTATCGTGGTCACTGCGCTTGTCTACTGGCTCGGCATTAGCCTGGTCAGCGCGCTCTACCAGTGTCGAATCCGCAACCACGTGTTTGCCAATCTCGAAATCGACAGGGTCGCAACCTTTCGGTCAAAAATGGAAACCGTTCCATTTACAATCCTGAATGTCACCAATGCCCTGCTGATCCTGGTGACCTTTGGTTTTGGCTATCCGATCGCCAAAATACGCAAGCTCCGGTATCTCGCCGATGCCACCGAAGTCAATATCGAGACAGCGGCCGCGGAGATTGTGGACCGTCAGGTCCAGGAACAGGCCTCCTTCGGGGAAGAGGCAGCGGATTTCTTCGATGTCGAACTCTCTCTGGTTTAACAGGATGGTTTGTTAACACGTAATGTCGGAAAACTCCGCTACCACAACCACAGGTACATTTCAGTCGCCCGGACACTCCGCAGTGTACCGGGCGCTGGTATCTGTGGACCAAGGTGCTGTTTCTGTCTCAATTACATCCGCGCCATTTCTCAACCGTGAAGTCCAGTCCGGTTATTCCCTCGGGCCTGTTATTCCGGGGTTACCTGTGGAAATCAACTTTCACGACGGTGCCATATTTACCCCCGATGACCCGGCCTTTCGCTGGCCGGAAATGGCGAAAGGCAAAACGCTGCTCAGCCGCCTGGAAACAAACTGGTGGATTGTGGCTGCCGCGGTCGTGCTGACACCTCTGATGGTCTGGTGGACAGTAGCCAAAGGCATGCCGGCAGCCGCCGCGTACAGCGTCGCATTTATTCCCGCCAGTGTGCCTGATGAAATGGGGCGCGAAACCCTGATCATTCTGGACAAATGGTTTCTTGAGCCCACCGCTCTGGACGATACATCCCGGCAAGCATTGGCCGATCGCTGGCAGGGTGCCATCCATCAGCTCGGTCTCTCCCCCGACAGATACAAACTGGAATATCGCGCCTCTGAAAAATTCGGCGCCAACGCGCTGGCCCTGCCCGATGGCACCGTCATCGTGACTGACGAGCTGGTAAAACGTCTAAAGGATAATCCGGAGGCAATAGTCGCCGTGATGCTCCATGAGATTGGTCATGTCGAGCATCAGCACTCCTTGAAACTGGTCGCCCAGTCCGTCGCCACCGGTTTGTTTTTTGCTGTATTTTTCGGCGACATCGAAGGTGCCGGTGAACTGGTTATCGGCGCCGGCTCCACATTACTGCAAAGCGCGTTTTCACGGGAAATGGAAACCGAAGCCGACCACTACGCCTTTGAAAAACTGGAAGCATTAAACATCTCCCCGGCCGCATTCGCGGACGCGATGATCGCCATTGTTGCGAGCGAAAAATCAGAATCCGAAGAAGCCCCTCCCAGCGACACGGCTACCTGGACCGACTACCTCAGCACTCACCCCGCCACCGCAGAACGAATCAAGGCCGCACGGAAGCGGGCTGAGAGGAGTCGATAGGGCGTTGCAAGAATGAATCGCAGGTGACGCAGTACCGAAGCAATCGCAACTATTAAAGGAGCTTTGGGAATGGACGAGGGAATACTGAAGTTATTGCAGATTTCGAAGGCACTTCCGTGTGCCACAGACGTCATCGCATCTGTTAATCAGAAGAATACGCCAATAATGCCGCCGCCTTCTTCACCCATAGCGTAAGTCGTTGCACTCCCGCCGTCTTCATTCATCGCTTTGGTGACTTTGTCTATTGGAAGTTTGATCGGAAATGGCAACTGTGCCGGGCGATTGCCAGTTTCGTCGAACGCGGCCAGAGTAAGTTGACCGGGCTGGTATTTCGCCATCCCGCCGGCTACTTCGTTTGTTTCACTCTCGTTAAGCTCTACCATGGTTGCTGAGCTTTTTTCCATCGAGAAAGGGTGTTTCATCTTTATTACTCCTTGATACATTAAGTAAAAATCCAGAAATTTCTACGCTCCAGAATCAGTAAATGCCACCTGATACACCACAGACTCCAGTGGCGCTGGCAATCCTACCGATTGCCGGCGCACCATGCAATGCTCGATTTCTCCTCCTTCCTGAACTATTTTTCTGACGCAGACCAGATCACGCGTTATCCATAGCAGAACGAATTCAGTTCACCATGAGAAGAGTTTTGTCGGCCCACAAACGTTTACATTTTTACATATGCCGTCGGGCTTTCTGAGCAACTTGACTGAGGCTGCAGTAAAATCACGGTTACCCGCGGGTGAGCCTCAAGGTTTTCGGCCCTGAGAGATCTCAAACCGCGAGCGAACCCTGACAGGCAAAACTGCTTGACGCGAATATTCGCCTTGGCGCAGAATATTTCCGCTTTGGGGAGTCAGGCCCGGATGATGGCCCGCTCTTTCGTTCAGGATGTACTGAACAAGTAGCCTCAGGAGTTTTGCGTACGGAGATTTTCAAGGAAGAGCGACAGGGCGTGTCTTTTTGATGTTAGGGCAAGTAAGTACCTATCCCGTCTTGATTACTTCCTTCTGAGCGTAAATTACCGAATTTTATTTTTTAGCTTTCTCGCTCTAAAAATCTGCGGAATTCACCGCAAATGGAGAGTCAATGAAGAACGTATTTTTTGAATACGGGATGATGGACGACGATTCCGCTCCACCGGCCTCGTTGACCTGCTTTCCATACACGGGATATCGCGCCTTGGGGATCGCGCCCGGATACCCGCTTTCTTCAAGTTTTCGTCATGCCTTTTATTCCGTCGTCACGATTGTTAAAAATGCACAGCGAACCAACGCCCGACTGCTGAACATTTTTTCAGTGGAGGTTGTTTGAGCCAGCCGCTATTCCGGGAAGAGGCCGTTGCCCAGCAGCTTGACCGGCTGCATGGGGACGTGTTGCTGTTGCCCAGCGTTCGGATATCCGTTGTCGCGGGCTTTCTGATTTTTATTGTTACCGCTGCCGTTATTCTTCTCTTCACCATGTCGTATTCGAGAAAAGAGACGGTGGTCGGCTGGCTTGAACCCAATGAAGGCGTCGTCCGCATTTATCCGGAAGGCGAAGGCATCATCGCAGAGACGCTGGTCGCCAATGGCGACTTCGTGGAAAAGGGGCAGCCTCTGGTAAAAATCAGCAACGAACTTACCATGGCGGACGGGGTTGGCCTCGACGAGCGCATGATGGAGGAATACATAAAGCAGCGCGAGTATTTCACCGAGCAGCTCGAAAGTACGGAAAATCTCGCCGGCCTGCGAATTACCGAGCAGGCTCGCGAAGTGGACGCCCACAAGGCCGACCTGGAATTTCTGAATCAGGAGGTTTCCATTCTGGAAAAGCGCAAGCATCTGCAATCCATGCGGGTTGAACGTTCCCGGCGGATGCTCGACAAAGGTCATCTGTCGCAGACCGAATACCATACCGTTGTGGAACAGCACCTGGCGCTGGAATCCGAACTAAAGCGGTTGCAACGCGAAAAGAACGCCAAGCAGACTTCGCTCGATCAGCTTCTGGTCGAGAAAAACCGCATGGCCGAAGAATACCGGATTCAGGCGTCAACAATTAAATCGCAGATCAGCGAACTCTCGCAGAAAATAAACAGCAGTGAGCGTAATCGCGAGTACGTCATCACCGCTGACAGAAACGGGATAGTGTCCAACCTTCAGGCGGAAAGAGGCCTGCGAGTGTCCCAGAGCCATCCGCTATTGTCGTTGTTGCCGGAGGACGGCAAACTGCGCATCACCCTCATAGCGCCAGTGCGCGCTTCCGGATTCATCAATCCGGAGCAGGCCATTCGCATTAAATATGACGCATTTCCTTTTCAGAAATTCGGCGCTTATGAAGCTGTTGTGGATCACATATCCCGATCGGTGGTATTGCCCAACGAACTGCAATCCGCGCCGGTCCCGTTTAATGAGCCGGTATACGTCATATCGGCACATCTGAAAGATGACAATGTGGTCGCCTACGGCGGTCATGTGCCCCTGAAAGCCGGTATGACCTTGTCAGCCGACATTACACTGGAAGACCGGACATTGATGGAATGGATATTCGAACCCATTCTGAGTCTGCGAGGCGGACTCTGATATGGCCAAAAGTGCAGCAAACTCCGATATCACCCGACTGCTGAATTTTCAGGGGGGCAAGTCCCTTCCCGCCATTTTGCAAACCGAAGCTGCCGAATGCGGCTTGGCTTGTCTGGCGATGGTCGCTTCATATCACGGGTTCGAAACCGATCTTGCTTCCATGCGGCGGCGCTTCGCCATTTCCACCCGCGGTGTGACCCTGAAAACCCTTATTGAGCTGGCCGGCCAGATTAACCTGCAATCGCGTGCTCTGCGCTGCGAAATTTCCGATCTGCCGAAACTTCAGCTGCCCTGTATTCTGCATTGGGATATGAACCACTTTGTGGTGCTCCGGCAGGTCACCGGCAAAAAAGTCATCATCCATGATCCGGCGATGGGCAAGCGCGAGATTGCATTGTCGGAACTGGGCAAACATTTTACCGGCATCGTGCTGGAGCTGACACCGACGGCGGACTTCGTCGAAGGGAAGGAAAAGCAGCGCGTCAAACTCAAACAGTTGTGGTCGCGTGCAACCGGCTTGAAGCGCAGCCTCATTCTTGTTCTGGCGCTGTCATTTCTGTTGCAGCTTTTTGCGCTGGCCGCACCTCTGTACATGCAGACGGTGATCGACGACGTCATCCTCAGTGGCGACTATGACCTGCTGCTTGCTCTGGCGCTGGGATTCGGTTTGCTGCTCGTCACCCAGGTGGCGACCGAACTGGTGCGGCAGTACTCGATTCTGGGCCTGTCCAGCCGTCTTAACCTGCAACTTGCGGCCAATGTGTTCAGACACCTGATCAGGCTGCCCACCGATTTTTTCGGCAAGCGGCACATGGGTGATGTCGTCTCCCGTTTCGGCTCACTGCAAAGCATTCAGCAGCTCATTTCTACCGGTCTGGTCACTGCCGTTGTGGACGGCGTCATGTCGCTGGTCATGCTGGTCGCCATGTTTATCTACAGCGGCACGCTGACAGTCGTGGTGCTGGTGGTTGTACTCATGTATATCGCCGTAAGGGCTGCGCACTTTTTTCCCCTCAAAGTGATGACTGAAGAAAGTCTGGTCGCAAAGGCGAAGCACGACACCCACTTCATGGAGTCGGTGAAATCCATTCAGACACTCAAGATTTTTCAGAAGGAAAATGACCGCCAGGCCCAGTGGCAGAACAAGATGGTGGACTACCTCAACCGGGATATCCGGATTGCCGGGTGGAATATCAATTACCAGGTGGTGAACCAGATTCTCTTCGGTGTCGAAAATATTGTGGTGATCTATCTCGCCGCCCGTATGGTGGTCGCCAATGACATGACCATCGGTATGCTTTACGCGTTCATGAGTTACAAAGGGCGCTTTATTTCATCCGTTGAATCGCTGGTCGCCCACGGTATTGAACTGAAAATGGTCGGCCTTCATCTTGAGCGTCTTTCCGATATCATCCTGACGCCCGCGGAAAAACTGCACGATGAAAATCACCTCCCCGCCACCTATCAGACCGGCACCGATCCTCGCGATCCAAAACCGCGTGGCGGTATCGAAGTGAGATCACTGGGTTTTCGTTATGGCAAAGAGGATGAACCGGTTTTCCAGAACATCAGTTTCAAGGTGGAACCCGGCGAGACAGTTGCGATCGTTGGGCCCAGCGGCTGTGGCAAAACCACGTTGGTCAAGTGTCTCATGGGTTTGCTGGAACCTACCGAAGGTGAAATTCTCGTCGACGGCACGCCCATCCAGAAGCTGCCGGGTTACCGGGGCTCGATTGCGGCCGTGATGCAGGACGACACCCTGCTCAGCGGCTCAGTGCTGGACAACATCGCCTGTTTCGATGCGCAGGTGGATGTCAATGCAGTCGTGTTCTCCGCGCAACTGGCTTGCATCCATGAAGAAATCATGAAGATGCCTATGCAGTACAACACTCTGGTGGGCGATATGGGGAGTAACCTCAGTGGCGGTCAGAGGCAACGGATTATCCTCGCACGGGCGTTCTATCGAAGGCCCCAGATTCTGTATCTGGATGAAGCCACCAGCAACCTGGACACCGATAGCGAACGCGCCATCAACATGAACATCAAGCAACTGAACATCACCCGCGTGATGATTGCCCACCGGCCTGAAACCATCGCTTCGGCCGGTCGTGTGATCGAAGTGGGCCGGCAGCCTCCGGCAGGCTAAGGAACCTCCGATCAGGTCCGAATAGCGTCTGGCTAACAGCGCTTTGCGAGATCAAGACGGCGCCTCGAAGGCATGCTGACTGCCTGTCGCGAAGTACCAATGCAGGACATCGCAAAGCGATGCAAGCCCCGTGGGGTGTGGCCGGCCAAGTGTGGCCGGCCAGGAATGGCCAGATCGGACCGGCGCTCCGGCGCCCATCTTTATACCTGTTTTTAGAGTTTGCTGCGTTCGACAATATGCGTCGGCAAACCATCAATACTCACCTGGTTTTTTTCTTCCCAGTAGCGAGTGATTCCGTCCCCGCCTTTTTTAATGGCCCAGTCATTTAACAATTCCCGGTCGCTTTCATAGGAAAAATAAGGGACTGCCATACCGCAGGACGTTTGCACGAGATCAATCTGGAGGTCGAATATCTGACGGGCACCCGGCAGCGGCTTGAATAACGGGTAGAGTTCCTGCCACTGCGGCTCCGGGGGGTGAATTACCCGCGCCTGCCCGTACAGGCGCAAGATCAGCGGCTTGCCTTCGAATGCGCAGAACATGAGGGTCATGCGCGGATTTTGCTGAACATGAGCGCTGGTTTCGTTGCCGCTGCCGGTTACATTCAACCAGGCCACCCGACGGCTGTCGAGAATTCGCAGCGAATCCATTCCTTTAGGAGAAATATTCACGCTGCCGGAGCCGGCAGCCGTGCCTACAAAGAATACGTGTTGCGTTTCGATAAACTGCTGGTGCTTTTCCGACATTTCGGGAAATTGCTGTCCCATTCTTAACTCCTTGAATGACTCCGCACGGACAGCGAGGCCTTTTTCTTTTTCATCCTCGTCAGGATACTGCCTATAGCCACGGCGAGGATGATGACTCCACCAATTGCCAATACTGCTGCTCCCACCACAATAAACTCCAGTATTGCCAGAAGAATCAGCGCGGTGATGACTACCCCTACCAGAATTTTCCACAACATACAAAGTCTCCAGGCCAGTTTCTAAAGAACCGCCACCCTGCAGCTGGTACGGTCTGTCCGAGAACGCGTCTCGCAATTCTATACGCGATCTTTTCCGACGCTGTTCATATTTGTCATATTTAGGGATCCTCTGGTCAGTTTTAGTTAACCCGGCTCATCGACGACTTCCCCTCCGACCGCAGCCATCCTTTCGGCCAGCCCCACCGCCCGGTAATCTCCCGTGGAAACCAGACCGGCGACCACCCCGGCGCGGTCAGTTGCGGTGCGATTCTGGCCCAGCTTCCATTTTCCGGTCAACGAATCGAGGGGAATTTTGATCCCGACGATGCCGGTGACCAGTTTTTCGATATGACCCGCCGGCGCGTCAGTCAGGCGCCAGGGATTCGCCCGGCCAGCTTCGTGGGCGGCGGTGAGTTCTGTGAGGTGCTGGATCAGCCAGGCCGGCTCCTCCACGATGTGCGGCACGCCTCTGGCGTGAACCACGCGGTAATTCCAGGTTGGTACCGACCGGCCGTCCTGCTGCTTGCTTGGATACCACGAGGGCGAAATGTATGCCTGTTCTCCCTGGAAAATGACCAGCGAGGACTGCCCCGATTGCAAACTCTTCCAGACTGGATTGGCCCGCGCAACATGACCCGTCAGCATCCCGCGCCCCCCTTCGGTATCGCTTAAAAGAAAGGGAAGGTGGTTGACCACCATCTCGCCACCGGCGCTGATCACCCAGGCTCCCAAAGGCCACTGCCGGACCAGGTCGTGGATTGCTGCCGGATCTTTTTCTTCAAACCACCTGCTGGTATACATGCCTGCCATCATCGCCTTCCTTAAATCATACTTTTCTAATTGCGGGATATCGTTCTTCCAATTAACCTCTCCCGCCAACTTGATCACATTTTAATCAATATTTTTCTTTCAATGCGACAACAACTTACTTGTTGCGCCACACGAGCACCGACCCCGCTCCATCTGGACTATTTTGATCAAGTTCAGCCGAAATGCGTGAACCCGCGACGCCGGTTCCCGTTATGGGGAACAGCGCACAACACACAGTCTTAAGCTGTGGTTTAGTACGGGGACTTGGCAGTCTTTCTGATTGCCACGCAAAATGTTAACTAGGCCTAAGGTTTAAGTAGTCTCGGAGCACATTAGTGAAAAAGCAGTATTGGTTAGGCGGTTGTATGACGCTTGTTCTGGTTTCAGCCACCGCCCTGTTCAGCTCGGATGAGACGCCAGGCGGTGCGCAATATTCAGATACGCGTGACACCGCCAACCCATCAGAACCGTCGGCCGCCACGACATTAAACGCTTCGATTGACCCGCCGGCAAGCATCGCCCCATCCAACCGGGTCAGTGCGGATTCCACCCCCATTCCCCGACCGGTTAAAGCGCCTGCATCCCCGTCCGCCGATCCCGTGCAGCTGTGGGATCTCCCGGTGGACGAAGATGCAACCCTAGTCGTCGATGACATCCCGGCAACTCGAATCCAGGTCAATCCGGCCAATCTCGAGGAATTCAGCGTAGGCCAGACCCTGATTCTGCCGACTCCGGATGGCGACATGATAGAAGCCGATCTGACCGGCACTCACAACGATCCCAACGGTGTGCAGGTCTGGCAGGGCGACATTATCGGCGCCCGCAAAGAGGCGGCCGTCATTATCACTCGGGGTGAACTCCAGACCCACATGATCATCGCCAATGAAAGTGGCACATTTTCAGTCGTCATCGACAACCGGACGGGCACAGGCACGCTGGTGGACGAGGGCCATATCAAAGAACTCCAGGCGCCCTATGACGACGGCATTGTCGTTGGCCCGCCTGATGAAATACCGCTTCCAGTTATCAATTAGAACTTCCCGTTATCAACCAAGCAGTAGGCTGTTTTCATGAAAAAATTCAGTATTTCCCGGCTGCTCGGCGCCGCAGGTTTTGCCGCGCTGAGCGCAGCTGGTGCCCAGGCCGCGCAGGTCGTCGACGTGCTGGTACTGTACACGCCGGATGCCTTGCAGACCCGCAACGGCGCCGACATCAATGCCCGTATCTCGTCCTATATCACCTACGCAAACCGGGCGTTCACCAACAGCCAGGTTGACATGCAATTGCGGCTGGTTGGGTCGCAGCGTCTGGACGCCGCTTATACCCGTGTGACCGAAAGCAATCTCTCAAGCTTCAGTCGCGATACCACCGTCGCCCGCCTGCGCCGCGAATCCGGTGCCGATGTTGTGGCACTGCTGAATCTGCGTCAGCAAATGTCTGGCGGCTATGTCTGCGGGATTGGTTACGTGCCTTCCGGGAATGCCAGTTCGAGCCAGCTCTACAGCAACGCCGCCAGCGCCGCCTTTAGCCTGGTCGGTATCGACTGCGGCGTGGATACCTTTATTCACGAGGTTGGCCACAACATGAGCCTCGGCCACTCGTATGTTCAGAACAGCAACGGCGGCGTCTGGCCCTGGGCTCGCGGGCACGGCGTCCAGGGATTGTTCAGCACCATCATGGCGTATCCGCAATCCTATGGAACCAACAATCATCTGCCGGTATTTTCCAACCCGAAGGTAGACTGCGATGGCAGCGCCTGCGGGGTTGACCGCTCGCGCACCAATGGCGCCGATGCCGCAGCCAGCCTGACCGCCCTGGCCTCGCAGATCACCCAGTTCATGCCGACGGTGGTGAGCGGAGGTGGCTCCAGCAGTTCTTCGTCCAGCAGTTC
>CAZXLJ010000067.1:0-17603 GCA_964641175.1 uncultured Cellvibrionaceae bacterium | reverse complement strand
AGTCAGACCCTAAGCACTACCCCGAACCGGAGCAGAACATCGCTCCGGTTTTTTTATGCCTGCCTTCAAAGTCCCCCCTGCCAAGGGGGGATTCAGGGGGAGGTGCCTAACAAAGTCCCCCCTGCCAAGGGGGGATTCAGGGGGGTAAGTTTTTCAAGTACGCGCACAAGATCCACACACCCCCTCCCGGCCTCCCCCTTGGCAGGGGGAGGAGATTCTGCCTGCCGCCGCCTCACCCACAATATGCTATTGTGCGCCGCAGAGATCGAGGCCCTATTTTGTGACTATTTCCTTCCAAGACAAACTCGACATCGAACAGATACGCAGCATGGAAGAGCGTGGCGAGACCTTAAGCACGACCCCGAACCGGAGCAGAACATCGCTCCGGTTTTTTTTGCCCGCCTTAAAAGTCCCCCCTGCCAAGGGGGGATTCAGGGGAGGTGCCTAACAAAGTCCCCCCTGCCAAGGGGGGATTCAGGGGGGTAAGTTTTTCAAGTACGCGCACAAGATCCACACACCCCCTCCCGGCCTCCCCCTTGGCAGGGGGAGGAGATTCTGCCTGCCGCCGCCTCACCCACAATATGCTATTGTGCGCCGCAGAGATCGAGGCCCTATTTTGTGACTATTTCTTTCCAAGACAAACTCGACATCGAACAGATACGCAGCATGGAAGAGCGTGGCGGACCGCTGGAGCCGTACGACAATCCGGCCGCTATTGACGATTTCGAATCCTGGCTGGCGCTACGTGCCCGGCAGCTCAAGCGCAAGCCCGAAGTGAAAGCGACGCTTCATCGCGGCGCGCAGTGGTATTTCTGGTTGACGGCCCTGCTGACCTTGGCGGCTGCCACCATCGGCATTACTACCACGGCGCGCTCGCTGACCGACACCGGCCAGGTACTGAACATATTCTGGGTTCTGGCACTGCTGCTGGGTTTCAACCTGGTGTCGCTGCTTCTATGGATCATTTTTACCGTGATGATGCGGGACACCCGCAACGGCATTGTCGCCCCCCTGGCAGATTCCGTGCTGCACCGGTTTCTGTCGCGTCACGGATCTCCCGTCACTACGGCGGCCAACGGTGCCTGGCTGCGAATTCACTTTGAAGGGCCTGCCGGCCGCTGGCATCTGGGCCGGCTCACGCATTGGGTGTGGATGGCTTATGTACTGGGTGGCTGGCTGTGGCTTTTGATATTGCTCGCCACCCGTCAATTCGATTTCGTCTGGGAATCCACTTTGCTGGGGGGTGAGGCCTTTGTGGACCTGACCCGAACGCTGGCCACTCCCATCGCGCACCTCGGTCTACCGACGCCTTCAGAAACGCAGATACTGGCGAGCCAGACCGGCGCGACTTTGGCCGACCCTGAAGCCACGCGGCGCACCTGGGGCCTGTTCCTCCTCAGCTGTCTGCTTTTATATGGATTGCTGCCTCGCCTGCTCGCCTGGCTGCTGTGCTATATGCAGGAACGCCGACTGCAGAATCGCTACAGACTGAAGCTTTCCGAACCTTATTATCTGACCCTGCAGCAACAGCTCTGGCCGGCCCAACAGGCTGGCCGTGTAATCGATGAGGATCATTCACCGCCACAAACCGGCCCCGGCAAGGCCGCGACCGCGACGCCTGCCCAGATTCCCAAGGATGCGATCTACATAGGAGTAGAGCTGCGTCAGGGGGTGGCGGCACAGTACAAGGTGGACAACATTGTCGATCCCCCAGGGCTCCAACGCAGCCTGCAACGCTTGCAAGTCGAATCGACGCGCCCTCTGGCGATCTTTGCCGAGGCCGCCCGGCCACCGGACCGTGGCACCCTCCGGATAATCCGGCAGCTCATGGCCCAAAGACCTCCCGCGCAGTGCTGGCTGGCACTGCATGCACCGGCTCCGGGAATCACCGCCGAACAGCAGCAAAACTGGGCGAAACTGGTCTCGGTCGCGGGTGTGTCTCCAACTCACGTCATGCCTGTCAATGTCTATGAACACTAGCCAGAACAAGTCACCGCTCATAATTGGCGTGGTGGGCCATACCAACACCGGCAAAACATCGCTGGTACGAACCCTTCTGCGCCACAGCGAATTCGGTGAAGTGGCCAACAGTGCGGGCACCACCCGTCATGTGGAGGCTGCGAATCTCTCGCTCAACGGGCGGGTCATGATGGAGTTGCGTGACACCCCCGGGCTAGAGGATTCCGTCGCCCTCGCAGACCTGCTGGATAAAATCGCGGCCCAGGGACACCAGGGCCGGCAGTGCCTGCAGTACCTGATCGACCACACAGAGAAGCATGCTGAATTTGAACAGGAGATCAAGGTACTGCGGCAGGCACTTCAGTGCGACGCGATGTTCTATGTTGTGGACTGTCGCGATGACGTACTGGAAAAATACCGGCAGGAAATATTTGCACTGGGCCTGGCGGCCCGGCCGATTCTGCCCGTACTCAATTTTGTGAATTCAGCGGATGCTCAGCCGGAGCTTTGGCGTCAATCGATGGCAGACCTGCGGCTGCATGCCATGGTTGAGTTCGACACCGTGGCTTTTGACTTCAATGCGGAAAAACGGCTTTATCAGAAGCTGCAATCCCTGCTGGAAAGCCGCTACGATCAGCTCCAGTCCATCCTTGATCAACGCCAGCTTGACTGGCAGAAACTACGGGAAGCCTGCGTCCGGCAAGTCGCGCGGTTACTCGCGGACGTTGCCGCCATGGGTGTCTCGGTGGACGCGCCGCGCGTGCAAGCCGGCGTGCCCGCCGCCGCTGCACAGACACTGCGTGACAGCGTCCGGCAGCGGGAGCAGGATTGCCTGAGCGCAATTCTGGAGATCATGCAGTTCAAAAAACTGGAGCTGGAACTGGCCGAACTGCCAGTACTCAATGGTCACTGGTCCACCGACCTCTTCTCGCCGGACACCTTGAAACTGTTCGGTCGGGATACCGCCTCAGCCGCCGCCACCGGCGCCGCGATCGGGGCCGGTATCGACCTGATGCTGGCCGGTCTCAGTCTGGGCACGGCCGCAGCCACAGGCGCCGTGCTGGGTACTGCCTGGAACACCGGCCGCCGTTATGGCCGGGATCTACTGGCCAGATTCAGCGGCCGCGTCCGTATGGGCGTTGACCCTTCCACTCTGGAAATGCTGACTTTAAGACAGCTGCTGCTGCTGCAGACCCTGTTCCGACGCGGCCACGCGGCCTCGGACGCTGTGCACCTGGCCCCTGACCCCCAGAGCATTGCCCTGCCCGCCGGCTGGCCCGCACAACTGGCCAGACTGCGGCTGCTGCAAAGCTCGCCGGAAATCCACCGGGAAGAACGTCTGGAACTGGCGATCACCAGCATCGAGAGCTGGCTGCTGCAGAATCTGGTTTAAACCGCCTGCCAACTGTTGCTGAGCACCGAAGCGGTTAACGCGTCCATCACTTTGAGATTGCCGAGGGCGTCCGCCAGCGGGGTGGGTGCTGGGGAGTTCGAGAGGGCTGCGGCGGAAAATGCTTCCACCTGGGCGACATAATGATCGTGCTCACCCACGTCGATCACTTCGAGCTGGTGCTCGCGCCACAGCAGCAGCCGTGAGGCAACATTGCGGGAGTAGAACGGATTTTCCACCGTCAGGCTGCCTTTGGTTCCGGAAATTTTTACGTGCTGTGCCGCGTCACTCTGGGTGGAGCAAAAGAAGCTGGCCATGCCGGGGGAGAAATCCAGGATGCCACTGAAATGGCGATCGACTCCAAAATCCGGATCCAGCTCCCGCAGGCCGCACACACGCACCGGGTCCCGATCAAACAACCAGCGGGCGACGGAAATGCAATAACAGCCGATATCCAGCAAACCTCCCCCGCCGCTGCCGGGCTTGTTGCGGACATTGTCGGGATCGCGGTTGAAGTAAGTGAACCCCGCCTCAATCGCGTTGATCTCGCCCAGCGTCCCTTGTGCAAGCATTTCCTTGACCTTGACCCACTGAGGATGGAAGCGATACATGAAAGCCTCCATCACCACGAGCTGCGGAGCCGCGCTCGCGGCGGTGAAAATCGGCTGGATGTCCGCCGCGTTCAGCCCGAGAGGTTTTTCGCAAAGCACATGCTTCCCGGCCGCAATGGCCTTAAGTGTTAAAGGCACGTGAAAATCGTTGGGCAGGGGAATGTAAACCGCATCCACCGCGGGGTTTTCCAGCAAGGCATCATAGCTGCCGTGGTATTGGGCGATGTTGTTATCCAGGGCGAACTGCCGGGCGGTGTCAGTATTGCGGGAAGCAATCGCCACCACCTCGGCATTGCGCGAACGCTGTATCGCCGGGATCAACCACTCCCGAGCGATTTTTGCAGTTCCGATAATGCCCCAACGCAGTCGTGCTGCCATGTCATTTCACCTTGAACGAATGCTTTACGCCGCGGGGGCACCGATACTCAGTCCTTGTAAGGTTTGAGTGTCTGGATGGCTCCCTGCGCATCGTACGTGATCTCGGCCATCTTCGCCGAACGCAGATGGGTCACACCCTTTGAAAGCGTGGAATCGTGGTAGAACAGATACCACTTGCCTTCGAATTCGCAGATGGAGTGATGGGTTGTCCAGCCAATTACCGGCGTCAGGATACGGCCACGATAGGTGAACGGCCCGTAAGGATTGTCGCCGGTGGCGTAACAGATATAGTGAGTGTTGCCGGTGGAATAGGAGAAATAGTATTTACCCTGGTACTTGTGTACCCAGGAGGCTTCAAAAAACCGCCGGTCATGGTCCCCCGCCAATAACGGCTGGCCTTTCTCATCCAAAATCACCAGCTCGCGCGGCGTCTCGGCAAACTCCAGCATGTCGTCTGTCAGGCGCGCCACTATAGGGCCCAGCGCGGGCTCTTCGTCCGCGGGCTCTGCCAGTTTTGCGTCATATTGGTTGTTGCGATAGTTCTGCAGCTGACCGCCCCAGATGCCGCCGAAATACATGTAATGAGCGCCGTCATCGTCTTCAAATACTGCAGGATCGATTGAATAACTGGCTTTGATGGCTTCCGGACGTGGCTCAAACGGCCCGGCTGGCGAATCCGATACCGCCACGCCGATCTGGAAAATGCCGTCGGCCCGTTTGGCCGGGAAATACAGGTAGTACTTTCCGTCCTTGCAGGCCGCATCCGGCGCCCACATTTGTCGCTCGGCCCAGGGGACGTCACGCACATGCAGAGCTACACCATGATCGGTCGTTTTGCCACCGGGCCTATCCATGGACAGCACATGGTAGTCCTCCATACCAAAATGATCGCCGTTATCGTTGAAGGGGATTCCTGCATCGATATCATGGGATGGATAGATATAGATCCTGCCTTCAAACACATGCGCGGATGGGTCGGCGGTATAAATGTGTTCCACCAGCGGTTGGGAGATCGCTTTGTTTTTCAGTGCTGCGTAATCAACTTGTTCGTCAGACATCATAAATCCTGTCAATCAGTTCGTAATTAATTCACGGGCTTGAGCGTCAACTCAATCACGTCGCCCGCCGCTCGGCCAGTTCCCGCTCTATCCGGTTTTCCATGCTCTTGTTGATTTCGTACCAGAACAACAGCCCGGCAGCCACGAGGAACGGAATGGAGGCATAAATGCTCACAGAAAGGCGGATACCTTCAACGGTATCAGGAGACTGCAAGGGAACCTGGGCCTGATAACCATGTACCGCCAGAATAAAGGCCACCAGCGCGCCTCCGACACTCAGTCCGGACTTGAGGCCGAAAATCATGGCCGAGAAAATAATTGCGGTCGCCCGGCGATTGTTTTTCCACTCGGAGTAATCGGCTACGTCCGCAATCATCGCCCACAGTAGCGGAATCGTAATTCCGTAGAAGAAGCCGTGAAATATCTGCGAAACGAACACGATGCCAATGCTATCCGGCGGGAAGAAATAGAAGGCCAGGATAAAAATGGTGGAAATTACCAGAAATATTCCATAAATGTTGCGCTTGCCAAAGCGATTGGCGAGCGTCTTGGAAAATCCGATACCCACTATCATGAAAATAATGCCGCCTGCATTAAACAGACTGAAGGCGGAGGACGCAGGGTCTTCCGGCCAGCGGAATTCCGTCATGCCCATTCCCGTCAGCATACTGTTCAGGCCACCGATGAAACCGTTGAAGCCGATGTCGTTGAGGAACTGCGCCAGATGCGGCTCGCTGAGGTAATACTGAAAATAATAGATATAAGTGCCGCTCTTCAGCGCCAGCGTGATGAACACCAGAATGGTTACCAGTAACATGATCAGCCACGGGCGGTTCAGGAACAGGTCTTTCAAATCATCCTTGACGCTAGACATCTGCTCCGTCTTGGGAATGACCCTCTCCTTGGTCGTCAGGAATGTAATTATGAAAAACACCACCCCCACCAGGGAAAAGATGGTCATGGTGGTCTTGAAGCCTGCAGCCTTGTCACCATCGCCAAATATAAGAACCAGTGGCAGCAACAATACCTGAATAATAAATTGAGCCACCATCACCGCCACGAAGCGGTATGCCGACAGACTGTTACGCTCCTGCATGTTACCGGTCAGAACGCCGCTCAGTGCCGCGTAGGGAAGGTTGTTCGCGGAGTAAACGAGTACCAGAAGCACATAGGTCACGAATGCGTAAATCAGTTTACCGTCCGGGCCGAGATCCGGAGTGCTGAACGCCAGCAATGCCATGACACCGAAAGGTATCGAAGTCCAGAGTATCCAGGGGCGAAATTTACCCCAGCGGGTCTGGGTACGGTCGGCGATAAGGCCCATGACCGGATTGAAAAACGCCCCGACCATACCGCCCACAAATATGATGGTGGACGCGGGACCAGCGGGAATGCCGTAAACGTCGGTATAGAAGAAGGCCAGAAAGGTCATCAGCGTCTGGAAGATCAGGTTGGCTGCAAGATCGCCGAGGCTGTAGCCGATTTTCTCGGTAACGGATAGTTTTGCGGTAACTTCAGACATTGTTTTTATCATCTTGTGTGGAACAACAGCGTCAAAACGCCTTGCAGATCCGCGGATTCCTGCACCGCAGCTGCTCCCTGGGGGTTAGTGCCTGCGAAGAATAAACGGACCATCTCCGCTGCACAAGGGCTGACCAGCCAAATGGTATGTCAGACACTAACCCGGGAAAGCAAACTTTCCCCGGAGCGGACCTTGTGGTCACGGCACCCCGGAGCTGCCCGAGGTGCCGCCTGGCTGACCGCTGGCTAGCGGGCCGCCGGAGCCGCGCCGGCAGTCTCGCCCGCGAGGAGTTCATTTACGGCATGGGCGAGGAATATGTAGCCGGCTGCGAGGTTCACTACATACTCGTTCTGGCCCCAGAAGAACGGCCAGTTTTCCTTGTTTTCCGGGAAATCCGGTTTCAGGATCAGCACACCCGGCACTATACCCCCGGGAATAAACGAGAAATCCGCGCGGTTCATACCATAGGCGACTCGTTTGGATTTCGCGCCTACGCCCGAAACGAAGGAAATGTCAGAGTCCGGGTGAGTCCCCAGTAAATAGTTCAGGCCCGTAAATACCACTTCTTTGTCGACCACATCCGGGAAGGCCTTGTGCATGAGATATCCCGTATTGGCGATGTGGATAATCAGGCCATTACCCGCCCAGCCCTGTTCGGTGATCATCGTTCCAAATGGATTCTGTCGAGATATTTCTACATGATTTTTCTGGAATATCTCCGCCATCCCGCGCACCTTCGCCCTGAAGTCATCATCCATCTGCGGCAGGATCCTCAATACCGACTTCGCATACGGAATGAATGACTGCTGGATCTGGGGCATGTAGGCAAGAATGCGTTCAGCGTATTTCTTGTCGGAAGTGGCCAGCAGCAGCTGGGCCGCCGCGCCCACCTCTTCCACCTCAAGCGGGCCTCCAGTGGTGTTGCCATGCTTGAAGATCACCGGTTTCTGGCTTTGCTCCTTGTTCCAGGCGCGGATGGCGGTATCCAGGCACTCCCTGGCCAGTTCATCGTTATAACCTTTGAGAGCACGGCTCGCGGCGGCCAGAGCGGCGATCGAGCCGTAGTTGAGCGGCGTCGAATAGGACGTGAACGCCCAACGGTCATCGAATTTGCCACTGTACTGACCCTTGATCTCGTTAGCGCCGAGTTTGGGATCGTAAATCAGGTTATCCGTCTTGGTTTGTGCGTCTCCCAGATGGGTGTACTGGGTCAGATGGGCTTCGACAATCCCCGGAATGGCCCGTCCGAAGACGCGGTGCTGGGCAAGAAGCTGCAAGGTACCGTGCTCGATCTGCTGAAGCAGGTCCGGCTTCTGGTCAGGCACATGCAGCTCCACCAGCTTGCTGGCGTAATCGACGGAGGTCGTATCGCGCAGGGGCTGGAAGTGCTCCCAGACATCGACCAGACCCATCACGGTTTCGTAATGGGTCTGGGTGCGCAGATCATAATCACCGGCGTCAAACCAGCCGCCAATGTTCAGGCCGGGTATGTGTTCCCCCGGCTTGTAGCGCGTGTCCGTAGTGGGCCCCTGCGCGTACAGGTCGAAGTGCTCATGATTGACTGGCGCCTGCAGGGCGTCGTCCAGATGCGAGGCTCCGTGCCATATCCGGTAAGCTTCGCTGACGGTGACGTGATCCATCTGTATGGGCAGGTACATGTCGAGGGTTGGATGCCAGATGCCCGCATGCACATCCTCTCCTATCGGAAAGGGCGCGGTCTGGACATTGCCGTATTCAAGCTGGTAAATGCCGGGTTCCCTGACCTGGGTAAAATCAAACGTCAGATAGTTGTAACGTTTGTAACGGCCCCACTGCGCCGGTTTTGCACTGATCACCGTCTGGCGTTTCCCCTGAGCGTCTACTTTCACCAATAGAGCTTTGGAAAACTTCTTCACATTTGCATCCAGTTCAATGACGGCTACCTTGCGCTGCTGCGGATGATAGCCGACCTGCGAATGCGCGATGCTGGGTGCGCGCATCCATCCCTGAACCGAATTGGGTTGGAAAGTCCACGAAATGACCTTGCCGGTGCGCTCTGCAGGAATCAGGCTGCGTACTACAAACCAGCCGTTTTGCGCTTTGCTGCGCCCGTCATACAGCGCCAGTTCGGTATCGGAGCTGATCACGACGCGTCGCTTGTCGTCGGCGGGGGCGAGCGTCAGTTGTCTGCCTTTGGCCAGCACGCCGGGTTCGGACTTGTCCGACTCCTTCAAGCCTGTCGGGTAGAGGGGGAATATTCCCGTCTGGCTGTCCATGATAAAAGCTTTTTCGAAATACGAGGCCGGGAGAAATTCCAGATTGAAACCGGCCTTGCCCACCAGTTCGGCCGGCAGTGGCTGGTCGGTATGCACCGACAACTCCACTCCACCGCGGGTGCGCTGCGCCACGATGGAATATTTGAATCCATATTGTTCATACTCCATCCGGGCTTCGACGCGCTGATTTTCACGGTCCACCTTTCTGTCGATAAAGCGTGGCAGCGTGTCCCACTGTTCCGGTGTCGCATGCAGACGCACATCGCCATTGGTGCCGGTGCGCTCTCCATGATGGATCAGTTCTACGCCACTGATTTTGGCGTCGCTGAAAAGACCGTCGTACCAGTTGCTGAAAACCAGCACGTTGACGCCATCGTCGGAAAAATATTCCAGATCATTCAACGTCAGATCCGCTGGCTTGGCGGCCGCGCACAATGGCAGCGCCAACAGGGAGGCACCCAGTACAAGTGATCGAAAAGTCATAAAAGATCCTGCATCAGTGGAATAATCTTCGCCTCGACGGCCCCGGTGCATTTTATTGCCATGCCCTGGATCGCTCGAAGGTGCGTGAAAGCGTAAAGCGGGTTCATTGATAAACAGCCGTTAACTGTTTTTAATAAACATCCGTTAACTGTTTTATAGTCCTTAACGGAAAATACGCGGGTAGCGTTGGCCTGGTTGTCGTTATTTTTAGTCGAGCGCCGCCGCAACCGAAATTAAAAAACTAGGCAGATGCCCGGTATTTATGCCGGGGGGAGTATAACCGCCTTACTCCCGGAGATAAACCAATCGGTATCCGGGGCATAAGGCGCCCGACATTGCAATTTGCGACTGGACGCGTGAAATGCCTCCGCGCGCATGGGATGGGCGCATGAACGCGGAGGCGGCTATTGCTTCGTCTATTGGATAACCAGATAGAAACTTCCGGCACCGCGCTGGATATGCAGTAAAACGGTATTCGGATTTTTCTTCAGGGCGTTGCTAAAGTCCTTCACATCCTTCACCTGAAGGCGATTGGCACCGATTATGATGTCGCCCGCCCGCAGCCCGCTACGCGCTGCCGGCGAGTTGGGTGCGATATTGGCCACCACTACACCCTGCCCGTCTGGGTTGGTTTCAAAGGTCGCGCCCTCCAGGAGATTGTGCAGCTTTCCGGCTGTCGGCACGGCCTTGAAAGGCTCGCCCACAGACGCGGTCAGTGTCTTGCGCTTGCCATCCCGGATCAGAGTGATCTTGACCTTGTCGCCGATCCCTCTGACGCCGATCGCATTGCGGAGCGCGCCGGTGGACAAGGTGTCCCGACCGTCAACGGAGACGATAACATCCCCCGCCTTGATGCCCGCCTTTTCTGCTTCGGAGCCGTCGGCCACACCGGTCACCAGCACGCCGAGCTGACCGTTTTCCAGGTCGAAAGCTTTCTGCAGTTCCGGATTGATGTCCTGAATGCTCACGCCCAGCTGCCCGCGTCGCACTTCGCCGTGCTCAAGAATCTGATTGAGGCTGGCATTCACCATATTGATGGGAATCGCGAAACCAATGCCCACGTTTCCGCCAGCCGGCGCAATAATCGCGGTGTTGATGCCCACGAGTTCACCGCGCAGGTTTACCAGCGCACCACCGGAGTTACCGGGGTTGATGGATGCATCAGTCTGAATAAAATCTTCGTAACCTTCTATACCCAGGCCAGTCCTGCCCAGCGCGCTGATCACACCGGTTGTGACTGTCTGCCCGAGACCGAAAGGGTTTCCGATTGCCACAACAAAATCACCGACCTGCAATTTGTCGGAGTTGGCGGCTTTCAATGCGGAAATGTTTTTCGCCTCGATTTTCAGGACCGCAATATCCACCTCGGGATCTGAGCCCACCAGCTCCGCTGCAAATGTCCGTCCGTCATTGAGAACCACCTGGATGTCATCGGCACCATTGATGACGTGGTAATTGGTCAGGACCGTGCCGTTCTCGGCATGGATGATCACACCGGAACCGGCGCTTCGCTGACGTCTTTGCGGGGCCTGTCGCTGCTGCTCGGGAATATTGAAAAAATGCCGGAAAAAAGGGTCATTCAACAGCGGATTGTTGGCTTCCTGTTTGGTATAGGTGGCGATATTCACTACCGCGGGATTCACATCCTTGAGCATGGGTGCCAACGAGGGCAGTGGTTCCCCTTCAGCATCGAAGGCGGGCAGCGCGGCGTGCGCCTGGGAAAAACATACAGTGGTCAGTACGGCTGCAACCAACAGGCGCATTTGTTTGATCATTACAGACTCCTTGTTTTCGTCGGGCCATTTTAACGCCCAATGTGTGGGTGAGCTCTTGGATTTCAATTTTTGAATTCATGGAATTCGCTCTGAGCCAGACACAGGCGACAGACAATTTTTTATTCAGTCCGTAAGAGACTGTTCCGCCGTTGAAGTTCCCTCTCCCCTGCGCCGTCGCGACGACTGGAATTTACAAGGTCTTTCGGTGTTAATAAGGATCACGGCCGCCATGCCACTCAAACCGCTGGCAGCAGCGTCAATAAAAAAGGCCGCCAACCGGCGGCCTGCGAACGAGTCGAATACCGATTTAACTATTGCTCTGCTCCGCCATGTCACGCACTTTGGCAAACTCGTCGTAGAGCGACTTGGACACCCGGAATGTCTGCTCATAATCGTTGCGCCGGATGTAGTAGCCCGTATCCTTGTTGAGCAGCTCGTAAATATATTCGCCCTGATCGGTAGAGACGGTGACCGAGAAGCGGACCAGGGATTTTTTATCATCGTTTGCGCCTTCTTTTTTGTCCGGAGCATCAAGTTCGGCAAGGTTGCCGGCCAGGCCCAGAACACGCAGATCTTTGACGGCTGCCGCGAAGGCTTGCGCATCGAATTGCGCTGCCGGCGCGTCAGCCGTCGCTGTTTCTGCACCTGCTGCGCTTTGTACAGCGTCAGGTTCAGCCGCTGGCGCATCCGGCGCAGGCTTTTGCGCATCGGCAGCGGGCGATGACACGTCCTGAGCGAGACCGGGCCCAGCCGACTGCGCAGCCTCTGCGGGCCATTTCCCATCTGCCTTGGAGACTTTGAAGTCGGCCGACGCGATGGAGTGAATCTCACCCGCCGGCCTTACCACCGCCGTATCCAGCCAGCGGTCGGCGTCGGCTACCACTTCGAAGGCGTCGAAGCTGACTGCATAAACGTCATCATCCACCGCGTTGCGGATATGGACCCGCTTGAAGCTGGGCGCAGTTCCCAGCAGCAGGCTCCCCACGGCCTTGTCATCACTGAAAACATTAATGCGACGCTGGGCATTTTCCTCGCTGACCTGAAACCGCTCGTGAGCGGCCCGGGAACTGGCGACTGGCCAGCCTGCGCGCAGCTCGCCCAGATTATTCAGGAGGTTGTCCACCTTTACGCCGTCTGCGGGCAGCCCGTCGGCCAGTACCCACCGGTCATTTTCCTTGCGCAGGTTTAACGTCTTGTCCTCGGCAACGATCTCCAGATGGTCAACGTTGTCACGTTCCATTGCCAGCAGCGGTTTACTGGTGACCGTTTCTTCGCCGCCATCGTGCCAGTACAGCACCCCGATCACGCCCAGCTGAAGCGCCAGTATTCCGCCCAGAAGCTGCACTTTTTTTGAAATGCTTTTGTCGTTCATTGTCATGTCTCCTTACTGGATCAGGCAGCCAGCATTCGCTGGTAACGCGTGAGGCGGGCTCGGGTCATGGACCGGTAAACAAACCACAGGATACCCAGGGCGAGCAACACGATGGCGTAATTCAGATACTCCCAGAACTGCTGCCGTCCGGCTTCCATCGGTTCGAGTGTCCGGTTGAAATGCCCGCGGGCACGGATACTCAGCAAACCCTGATCTTCGAGTGACCAGTCCACCGAGTTGACGGCAAGTTGCAAGCTGTTGAGATAGGCCCCGCCCTGCGCCGCACCCAGCATCGACACAATCTCATCCCGGAAGATGTCGTTGGATGCGAACAGGATGAGCCGCGCCGATTCGGCCGAATGATTGAGCACCATATTGATGTCCGCACCTGCCGGCTCCGCCTCTTTGTTTTCCTCGTGCGCCGTGTCACCCGCCGCTTCGTCCGGCTGAGCCAGCAAAGGAGAGTCCTTGCCCGCAAACCGGGAGGGAAAACGGCCCTGAATCGAGACTGCCAGCAGATGTCGTTGCGGATTTTCGCCCACGGCAAAACCACTGCGCACCTGATCCATACTCGGGGTGATATTGAGATCGTCACTCAGCCACGACTGCTCAGAGCTGTACAGCAAAGGGATGACTTCAAGTCCCTGACTCTTCTGCTCATCGATCCGGATCGGTGATGCCCAGGGTACGGTGACTTGAGGCAACTGGGCGGTGACCAGCACGTCCTGGTTGAGGCCGTCGGGGCGGACATCCACAAAGTAGGGGTAATCCAGCAGTTGCATGTCCTGGAAATTCAAACCGCCCACCTGCCGCGTGACCGGCACGGGGAAGGCACTGTTGCGACGGTCGAGAACCAGCTGCTTGTCGATCGACACACCAATTTGCTCCAGCCAGTCCGACATCCCACTGGTGTGCGGTTTTAGCATCATGCTGGTGCGCTCCAGGCTTGCCGAATAAGGCGAGGTGGCCGCAATTACGGTGCCTCCGCGCATCAGGAACTGATCCACGGCAAAGCGTTCCTTGTCGGTCGTCAGCCTCGGTGAAACCAGCACGAGCACATCCGCTGCCGGATCTATGCGGCCGTCGGCCAGCTCTTCATCAATGATGTTGGCATCCTCCGCGAGGATCTGCCGCAGGGCACCAAAGCGTTCCATGGACGCGTCATGGATTTGTGGAGGCGTCATCGGATCCATCTCTGGTTTGGGCTTGACCACGGCAATGCTGCGGGTGAAGCCCTTCCCGAAACGTTTTACGCCGGCATTAAGACTCTGCTTGAAGGCACCGGCCGTGTAGTCGCCGAGCGGCACCTGCATCAACTGATTCTGCCCACCAAGGGTGAGGTAGAAAAAGAACGGCTCGGGATTCATCAGCCCCGCCATGGGCGCAAAACCGTACTCTTCAGTGATGCGACGCCCCTCGGCTCCACCGTTCGCGTCGGGGTCGACAAACTCCACTTCGAACTTGCCATTCGACTGCGCTTTCATCTCGGCAGCTTCTTTTTCAATAGCCTTGCGTAGCTCAACCAGCTCGGGGGGCAGTCTGGATTCGGCAGAGATGTATGCCTTGAGCGTCAGTGGTGAATCGACCGAATCGAAAAGGTTGCCGCCGGATTGATAGGCGTAGAGAGTCTTTTTGATGGCCCGGGTGATGTCATATTCCGGATTGCGCAGGAGCACGTCCATGCTGGTGTCGTTCTCCGCTTTCACTTCAATAAGTTCGTTGAAGCCCAGTACTTCATGCTGATCGCCGTACTTCACCAGAATATTGAAATAGGAATTCACCAGGGCGGCCTGATGGCGATCGCTGACCCGGAAAGGTGTCGACTGGATGTTGTAGACGTTGTTGGCTTCGTCTTCCAGTTTCGGATCGGTCGTAGGGTCGACGATTTCCACCCGGACCCTGCCTTTGCCCGCAATCTCGTACTCGCGCAGCAGGTCCTGCATCTGAGGGACCAGGGGCGAGAGCAGCGGGTGGGTCTTCTCGCTGAAGTAACCGCGGATCAGCAGCGGCTCCTGCAATTGCGCCAGGTAATTGCGGGTTGCATCGGAAATCGAATAGATGCTGCCGCGTGTGGTATCCCAGCGCAGGGCGTTGATCTGCCCCAACCAGAAATTGGCGAGCAGGGCATTGACGATCAGCAACCCGGTGCCCCAGCGCCAAAGGCTATGGTGACGGCGGTCGCCCTCTTTTGCCCAACGCCCCCGCTCCAGCGCGAGGATATTCAACACGATGAACGCGACCATGAGGCTGACGTAATAATAGAGGTCCCGGAAATCCAGCACCCCGCGCGTGATTGACTGGAAGCGCGAACCGGTGCCGACCGACCGCAACGCTTCAGCGGTCTGGTTGCCGAGGAAGCCCGTCAGCAGGCTCGACCCGATTATGTAAAACACCGCTGCGAGGGCCACGCTCAGGATGAGACTGACGATCTGGTTGTCGCAGCGGGCTGATACGAACAGGCCGATGGAAATGTAGGCACCCCCGAGCAGCAGCGCGGCCAGATAACCGGTGAACACCGGGCCCCAGTCGAGCTGCCCGAGCAGCGACACCGTGATGGGCAGTGGCAGTGTCAGCGCCAGGGCGATGGCAAGCAGCGTCCAGCAGGCGAGGAATTTGCCGATGACAAACTGCCACAGGGGCACCGGCTGCGTGAGTACATGCTCCAGCGTGCCACTGCGGCGCTCTTCACTCCACATCTTCATCGTCAGGGCGCCGGAAAGGAAAATCAGCAGCAGCGGCATCCACTCGAACAGTGGCCGCACATCGGCGATATTGCGGGAGAAAAACGCTTCCACCCAGAAAAACACGAACAGTGTTACCAGCAGAAACGCGGCCAGGAACAGCCAGGCAATTGGAGCCCGGAAAAACTGCCCCAGCTCCTTGGCGGCAATTCCCAGCACGGCTTTATTGTTCACCATCGAACGATCAGGCTGCATGGGCCAAACCCTCCGCGCGGCTCAATTCCCGGAACAGGTTTTCCAGATCCCGCTGCTCGCGGTGCAGCTGATAGAGCTCGCCGCCAGCCTCGAAGATCGATTTTGCCACCTGAGCGGCCAATGCCCGGGCGTCCGTCCCGGTCGCAAACTCAATCCGGCACAGCTGCACTGCGTTAATCTCTTCGATTTTCAGCTGCTTCACCCCTGCCAGGCTCCCGAGCAAAGTCTTGAGTCGCTCGGCCGCCAGATTAGTCTGGACATGCAGGTCACCCGACTGCTTGATGTCGTCCAGCCGCGCATCAAGCACCAGTTCGCCACTGCGCACCATCAGCACCCGGTCGCAGACAGCTTCGACTTCCGAGAGAATGTGTGTGGACAGAATCACCGTCGCGGTTTCGGCCAGCTTGCGGATCAACTGGCGCATCTGCTGAGTCTGGGTGGGGTCCAGACCATTGGTAGGCTCGTCAAGAATCAGCACTTTCGGCTGACCGAGTAACGCTTGCGCCACCCCGACCCGCTGCTTGAGGCCGCGGGACAGGTCGGCGATGCGTGCCAGCGCTTTGCCGCGCAGATCAGTGGCATCGATCACCCGGCGTATTTCAGCGGCCTGCGCGCCCGGGGCAATACCGCGCAACCGCGCGGCATATTCGAGATAGGCCATGACGGTCATTTCAGGATAAACCGGAAGATTCTCGGGCAAATAGCCGATGAAGGACTGGGCACGTTTGGTTTCCTGGGCGACGTCCACACCGTTGATCTGCACCTGACCGGAACTGGGTTCGAGATACCCGCACATCATCTTCATGATGGTGGTCTTGCCCGCGCCGTTCGGACCGAGCAAGCCGATCACTTCACCCTGGGCAATTCGGAAGTTTACATCCCGCACCGCGTGGAGATTCCCGTAGGTGCGATTCAGATGTTCGACAGCAATCACAAGATAGCCTCCTATGTCACAGCTTTTAATCACAGCATTTATTGTTATCCACTCGCGCTCGGCACGAGCTCCAGACAGTCACATATCAACTCCACAGCAAACGGATGTTCGGGATGCCGCGGCAGCCTGTTGATGGCTTTATCGAATGAAGTGGCAACGCACTGAAGTGGCAAAACGCACTGAAGTGGCATCACCGCCTACCCATCAATAAAGGGGGGATTGCAAAATTGCGCAACGCCGCTGCCGGCCCTGAGGCGCAATCCATCCGTCTGGGGCTTCCGAATGCGGCTTAATAGATAGGGGTGGGGCTAAAAAGTTTCAACATCTTCGGGGTAGGCGGTCGAAAAGAAGCGATAAGTTGTGAAATCCTCACACTTGGAAGTGTGAAGCCTGACGCCAGGCGCGCTGCTGGCGGCAGGCATGAGCATCAGGTCATGTCACGCAGTACGAAGTGCAGGATCCCTCCGTGCCGGAAGTAATCCCATTCCGGTGCGGTGTCTATGCGGACTCTGACGCGGAAGCGGGTAGCATCGGCGCCGACCCGTCGGGCGGTGACGGCAATTTCCTGTGGCTGTCCGGTCAGCTCCTCGAAATCAAACAGCTCCTCGCCCGTCAGACCGAGGCTCTCGGCTGTCTCACCCGGAAAGAACTGCAGCGGCAATACGCCGAAACCGACGAGATTGGAACGATGGATGCGCTCGAAACTCTCAGCGATGACCGCCTTGATACCCAGCAGATTCGTGCCTTTGGCGGCCCAATCGCGGCTCGAGCCGGTACCGTATTCCTTGCCAGCCAGCACCACCAACGGGGTACCGGCCTGCAGATAGAGTTCTGAGGCTTCGAAGATCGACATGATCTTGCCCGTGGGTATATGACAGGTCCAGCCACCGTGCCTGCCCGCCGCAAGCTGGTTTCGTAATCGCACGTTGG
>CAZXLJ010000066.1:0-18103 GCA_964641175.1 uncultured Cellvibrionaceae bacterium | reverse complement strand
TTGGCATAGAGTTCCTCATCCGTGATTGAGTTATGCGAAGCTGGTTAAATATACAGGTGTATAGCGGCGGGATCAAGATTTTAAAGTGAGTGCCTGCCATACATCGGATGCAATACATCGGACACCCACCTCAAAGTGGTTATTCTAGACTCGTAGGCGGTTATGGTGGGTGTCCTATCAATGCGCTCTTAATTGTTCCGTTGGGGTGGGTGTCCCATTTACAGTTTCCCATTTACAGTTGGTTAATCCGTGATGCCCTTAAAGTGGGTGTCTCGTTTGCACTCCTTGAAGTGGGTGTCTTGTTTGCAGTTGGACACCCACCTCAAAGTGGTTATTCTAGACTCGTAGGCGGTTATGGTGGGTGTCCTATCAATGCGCTCTTAATTGTTCCGTTGGGGTGAGTGTCCCATTTACAGTTGGTTAACCCGTGGTGCCCTTGAAGTGGGTGTCTCGTTTGCACTCTTGAAGTGGGTGTCTCGTTTGCACTCCTTGAAGTGGGTGTCTTGTTTGCACTTGAAGTGCGTGTCTCGTTTACAGTTTGCTGTTTTTATTGCTCTTTTATCGCTTCGGTCTTTATCGATATCCCTTCACTTTTCTGATTCACAATTAAATGGCCGCGGGGGTCATCCATATTCCGCCACAGCCGGACAGGAACAGATGAGATTCCGATCTCCGTAGACGTTATCGATGCGGTTTACCGTCGGCCAGTATTTGTGTTGTTTCAGGTACGGCAGTGGGCGTACGGCGGTGTCGCGGGAGTAGGGGTGATCCCACTTATCGTCCAAGAGGTCTTCGAGGGTGTGGGGGGCGTTTTTCAGGGGGTTGTTATCGGTAGGCCACTGGCCGTTTTCCACGAGAGTAATTTCCTCACGGATCTGGATCATGGCATCGCAGAAGCGGTCTAGTTCGGCTTTGCTTTCGCTTTCGGTGGGCTCGATCATCAGTGTGCCGGAGACTGGAAAGGACATGGTGGGCGCGTGGAAGCCATAGTCCATCAGGCGTTTGGCAATGTCTTCTTCGGTGATCCCGCTCGCATCGCGCAGAGGACGGAGGTCCAGCAGGCATTCATGGGCAACGTAGCCGTTACGACCGGTATAAAGAATGGGATAGTGAACCTTCAGGCGATGCGCGATATAGTTGGCGTTGAGGATCGCGAATTGTGTCGCCATGCGCATGCCTTCCGCGCCCATCATACGTATGTACATCCAACAGATTGGCAGGATGCTGGCACTGCCCCAGGGCGCAGCTGAAATTGTCCCATGCTCCGGCGCCGTGTCGGGAATTGGCTGCACAGGGTGGCCCGGCAAGTAGGGGGCGAGATGCGCCTTGACGCCGATGGGGCCCATGCCTGGGCCACCCCCGCCGTGAGGTATGCAAAAAGTCTTATGCAGATTCAGATGCGACACATCGCCGCCGAACAGCCCCGGCGCAGCGAGACCGACCAAAGCATTCATGTTGGCGCCGTCGATGTATACCTGGCCACCGGCCGCGTGGACCATATCGCAGATCTCGCGGATGTTTTCTTCGAAAACTCCGTGAGTTGAGGGATAGGTCGCCATCAGGGCGGCGACGCTATCGCCGAAGGATTCCAGTTTTTTCCCGAGATCGCCTGTGTCCACGTTGCCATTTGAGTCGCATGCTACGACTACGACCCTCATGCCGACCATTTGTGCTGAAGCCGGATTGGTTCCGTGTGCTGAGGCGGGAATGAGGCAGACATTGCGGTGTTCCTCGCCTTTCGCCGCAAAATAATTCTTGATGGCGACCAGGCCCGCATATTCACCCTGAGACCCGGCATTGGGTTGCAAACTGATGGCGTCGTAACCCGTGCAGGATTGCAGCATATCCTGCAGTTCATCAAACAGTTGTCGGTAGCCATCAGCTTGCTCGATGGGAGCAAATGGGTGCATGTCCGCAAATTCCGGCCAGGTAACAGGAATCATTTCAGCGGTAGCATTGAGCTTCATGGTGCAGGAGCCCAGTGGAATCATTGCCTGGTTCAGTGCCAGGTCCCGACTTTCCAGACGCTTCAGATATCGCAGCATTTCAGTTTCGGAACGGTGGGTGTTGAACGCCGGGTGGGTAAGGTAAGGGGAGTTGCGCACGCAGGCCGTCGGGATGCGCACTGCCGTGTGTGCCCGGGATTCGAGCGCTTCGAGGTCCTGGGCATGAGGGCCGCCACCAAAGATGTTCAACAGTTTGTCCAGGTCTTCAAGGCGGGTGGTCTCATCCAGACTGAGGGCCAGGGCGGATTTGCCCACTCGACGCAGATTGATCAATTGATCTTCAGCGCGCTGGACGAGAGTGTTCTGGGCGTCCCCGACTTCAATCACCAGCGTGTCAAAAAAATGCGGGTAGCGCAGTTTCCAGTTCTGCGCGAGCAGCCCCTCAGCGAGAGTCCGGGTCAGCAGGTGGACCCGCTGAGCGATTCTTTTAAGTCCGTCGGGGCCGTGATACATGGCATAAAATGCACTCATCAATGCCAGCAGGACTTGCGATGTACATATGTTGGAGTTGGCCTTCTCACGGCGGATGTGCTGCTCCCGGGTCTGCATGGCCATACGCAGTGCAAGGTTACCGCGCACGTCTCTGGATACGCCGATAATACGCCCTGGAGCGGAGCGTTTGTGCGCTTCCCGGAAAGCAAAAAAGGCCGCATGCGGGCCGCCGAATCCCATGGGAACGCCGAAGCGCTGAGTCGATCCCACCACCATGTCCGCGCCCATCTCACCTGGCGGCCGCAGTACCAGCAGGCTGAGCAGATCCGCGCAGACCACGGCGTAAGCACCTTTTTCATGGAGCGCTTCGATAACCGGAGTCAAGTCGCGAATCTGGCCCAGCGTCCCGGGGTACTGGAGCAGTGCGCCAAAGCAGTCATTGCCCGGCAGATCGGTTTCAATATCGCCGACGATCAATTCGAATCCAAAGTGCTGGGCGCGGGTGCGGACGACTGCGAGGGTTTGAGGATGAATCTCGTCGCTGGCAAAAAAACAGTTGGAATGATTGGAGCGCGCCGCCCGCTTGCACATCGCCATGGCTTCGGCCGCCGCCGTGGCCTCGTCCAGCATGCTGGCGTTGGCCAGCTCCATCGCCGTCAGGTCAATGATCATCTGCTGGAAGGTGAGCAGACCCTCCAGTCTTCCCTGGGCGATTTCGGGCTGGTATGGTGTGTACGCCGTATACCAGCCCGGATTTTCCAGAACATTCCGCTGAATCACATGGGGTACGTGACAGTTGTAATACCCCATGCCGATGAAACTGGTGAAGCGGCGATTGCGACTCGCGATGGATTTAAGCGTTTGCAATGCTTCGACTTCACTGACCGGAGCCTGCAGGGCGGTGGTCGTATCAGCAGATATGTTGGCCGGAATGACCTTGCCGATAAATTCGTCCATACTTCCCATCCCCAGGCTCTCCAGCATCAGCCGGGCTTCCTCGGCATTCGGACCGATGTGTCGAAAGATGAAATCGCGGCTGGGTTGCAGGGTACTTAAGGGGGATGACATCAAGGGCATGGCAGGCAACCGAATGGTATAGGGAGTAAGTAGGTCAAAAAAGGGGCGCCATCTTACCAGATTTAACACGGTGGCCCATGATTAAATGAGCCGCCTCCGGCCCCGGATAACTGGCGATTACCGGCAATACCCGGAGAGCCAGTCCAGATGGAACACGTGACACCCATGAGTGAATACATCGAATATTTGAACCTGGTGGCAGTCGTCTGGCTGCTGCTTTTTGCCGCTGTGGGCGTCTTCAGAGGATTCTGGAAATCGCTGGCTGCGGTTCTTGCGCTGCTGGGCGCTTACTGGCTGACACTGGTTCTCACCGAGCCTGTAACCCGGTTTGCTCAGAATAATATGCAGTGGGAGCTTAGCGGCAGTCTGGTCTGGCTGATCGCAGCATTTGTCCTTTTCACCATTTCCGGTTTGATGCTGCGCATTCTTTTCGGATTCCTGTTGAAAGCGTTGCCTTCCCAAAAAGGAATCTTGAGCCGGATCGGCGGCGGACTGGTAGGGGCTATCTATGGTGGGGTACTCGGGCTGTTCGTTTTGTGGAGTCTGGTGGTGATCGACGAAACCCGGGTACTCGCTCGTGGCGGGAATGTCCTGGAAGAACCAGCGCATCCATTGTTGACCCTTGCGCGCAAGTTGGTCGGCCGTTTGATGGAGTGGAATGCGAGCTTTGGTGGCGCTAGTCCGGAACTGGCGAAAATGGCCGGTGTCATGGCGGAGCAGCCGACTCAGGTCCTGCAGGACGTACGCGGTCTGATGCAATCATCGGAATTTGCGCAGCTGGTGCAGAACGATCGGATCCAGGCGATCGTGCGCGAACGGGACGTCGAGGCGTTGAAACGCACTGGCGAATTCAAGGAGCTGACGGAGTCGGTGCAGATGCAGAAAATCCGTCAGACCTTGCGCAATCGCGGTGTGGAATGGTCCGAGGACGAGATGGCCGTGCAAACGGTGCAGATCTGGAACAACGTGGAGGGCATCAGAAGCCATCCCGAATTACAGGAATTATTGCGAGACGAGGAAGTACAGGCGTTTTTGCGTGGCGATATCAACGTTTCTCCCACGGTGCTGCAGAAAATCCAGCGTTTGCTGGGCGAAGTCAATGAAACGACATCAAGGGCATCTCCCTGACGGGGGCTTTGCCTGGAAGGTTTTTTCACCGGGGCATCCCTATCCATGAGCAGGCATTCACAATGAGCAAGCAGGTGTACAACCCGCCTCAGATCCGGGCGGGGGGCTGGCAGCGGTTGTCGTCCGAACTGGTATATGAAAACCCCTGGATTCAGGTATTCCATCAGGAAGTCAAACTGCCTTCAGGAGATGACGGCATTTATGGCCTGGTTCATTTCCGGGGGCGCGCCGTGGGCGTGGTGCCCCTGGACGAAGAGCAAAATACCTGGCTGGTGCGGCAGAGTCGCTATACCGTCGACCGGTTCACCTGGGAGATTCCCGAAGGCGGCGCAGGGGAAAATGAGGATCCGCGAGTCTGCGCCATACGGGAGCTGGAAGAAGAAGTGGGTTTGAAGGCCGCGCATATGGAAGAACTGATGCGTGTCCATACGTCCAACTCGGTCACCGACGAAGAAGGTATTGTGTATGTCGCGACGGGTCTGAGCGCGGGGACCCAAACCCTTGATGCCAGTGAAGACATCGAAACCAGGAAACTCCCGCTGCGCGAAGCTGTCTCCATGGCATTGCGCGGAGAAATCACCGATGCCATCAGCGTGGCGGCGCTTTTGCGTCTGGCAATCGAACTGAAAGTCTCCGTATAGCTTTGACCCGACAGAGGAGCACTCCGGGTGGGAACTAAAATTTCTTCACTGGCTGTCATGATGTTCAACCTGCCCGTCTTGATTCTGGGCGTGCTCACGCTGTCCGGTTGTGTTTCGACGGGAACAATTCCGAAGTCATTCATCACCCGCGAGGGTCACCGTCTGCTGGATGGCGACAGGGAGTTTCGCTTCGCAGGGATCCATGCGCCGGAACTGCATCGGATTGAAGACGATTCCAGAGGTATTTGCGAGGCGGATCCGCGCGGCTGGGGACGGTACTTCAAATGGCCGACGCCCGCCGAACAGGAAAACTGGATCAAGGCGCTCGTAAAATCGGGTCACAAGGCAACGCGAGTCTATGTGTTGTCTGTTTCCACCCCTCATGATGCAGCCTGCGGGCGCGAAGTTCACATTCTGCCTCCGCTGAGTCCGGGCGGAATGCCGCGCCTGAACGAATCCGCAATGGTGCACTACGACCGGATGGTTGCCCTTGCCGACAAGCATGACCTGCGCCTTATCCTGCCATTTATCGACCACTGGGGCTGGTGGGGCGGACGTGCTGAACTTGCGGCTTTCTACCATGAAGACGGCAGCGCTCTGCACGATATCAACAGCAAGACCTATGCGGCCTATCTCAATATTATCCGTCAGGTCATTGAGCGCACCAATTCAGTCACCGGCCGTAAATATCGGGATGAACCGGCCATTATGGCCTGGGAGACGGGTAATGAACTCAAAGAGTCAACCGAGCCCTTTGTTGTCCGTACGGCTGCTTTTATCAAATCCCTGGACCCGAATCATCTGGTGGTGGATGGCAGTTATCTGGCTATAAATCCGTTTTCGTTGATGGACCCCAATATCGACATTATTTCTAACCATTTTTACGCCGTAAATGGCACTGATAAGCCGGCGCAGGTCATGGAGGATCTGCGGGAAGTCGGGGGGCGAAAGGTCTACATGATCGGCGAGTTCGGCCTGAAAGATGCCCGCGGGATCGAAGAAATCCTCCAGGCTGCCGTGCATTTTGAGCATAACGGCGCAAAAACGGCGGGGGCTTTGGTAAGGAGCTTTCGCGGACATCGGGAAGAAGGTGGTTTTTATTGGCGCAAGGAATCCACCGGCCACTATAGCTACCACTTGCCCGGCTTTCCGGAGAATGACGGCAATGAAGAAATGGCCGTGATTGAATCGGTCCGCCGCGCCCAGGCGCAGATGGCAGGGCTTGAATTCGAAGCGCCATTGCCCGTACCGGAAGCGCCAGTGCTGCATGCCATTGCTGATCCACGGGAAAAAATCCACTGGATGGGTGCTCCCCTGGGCCGTTTGTACCGGGTGGAGCGGGCTGAGGCGGCGGACGGGCCCTGGACGATTTTGTCGTCCTCGGTCTCCGATGGACGTAACGGGTTTAACCCGGAAACCGATGTAATCTTCAGGGACGAGACAGCAGTTGTGCCCGGGCGGGACTACTATTACCGGGTATCCGCCATTAACGAAGGCGGTACCTCGCAGCCTTCCAATGTGGTGCGTACCAGGGTTCCCTAGGGTCGCTAATTTAATTGCTCCTGCCGGAGGCCATTTTTTTTCCTCCGGCAAGGGAGCTGCCAGTTACAGCTGGGCGTTGTGATAGACCTCCTGTACATCATCGCAGTCGTTCAGCAAATTGATCAGCTTGTCCAGCATCTCTGCGTCTTCAGGTACCAGTTCGGCGTGGGTTTGCGGAAGGAAAGTGATTTCCTCGATTTCGAAATGAATCTCACCCATGGCCTCGTTCAACGCGGTTTTTACGGCATGAAAATCGGTGTGTGGTGCTATGACGGTAATCATGCCGTTGTCGTTTTCAATGTCTGAAACATCAACATCGCGCTCCATGAGCGCTTCGAGAACAGCTTCCTCGTTGTCATGGGCAAAAGAAAAGACTGCGCGGTGATCGAACATGTGGGCAACGGATCCCGGCGCGCCGAGTTTTGCTTTGCACTTGTTGAAACAGGTGCGCACGTCACCGAAAGTTCGATTGTTGTTATCCGTCAGGCAGTCGATGATCATCATGCAGTTACCGGGTCCAAATCCTTCAAAGCGGACGGTTGAATAATCCTCACCTCCCGCACCGCTGGCCTTGACGAGTGCCTTGTCGATGATATGCCCCGGCACCTGATCTTTTTTTGCTTTTTCAATCAACCGCCGCAGGCCCAGGTTGGCCGCCGGGTCAGTGCCGCCGCTTTTGGCGCAAACGTAAATCTCTTTACCGTATTTTGAATACAGCTTGGTTTTTATGCCGGCAGTTTTTGCCATGGCGGCTTTACGGTTCTCGAATGTTCTTCCCATGGAATTTACCTGTTGTGCCAGTAGACGAAGCGCGGAGCAGTTTGGCCGCCGGGTTGCTAAACAGCGGCCCGGTATTATAGAGATTCTTGAACCGGAGGGAAGCCGCGTCCGGAGCCAGGGCGTGTGTTGGCCGGTGGATCGCGCAGGTCAATTACATCCATGAAGATAATTGGCAGGGTTGTGGATTTCCAAGCAGTAGCATGTTATTGAACGTTTCCAATCCCGTCTGCGTATCGATGGGACAGGTTCCATGAATGGACAATGTTTATAAACGAATCGGGGGAAGTGATATGTCCAAAATTGATATTGGTATCTCAAAAGAAGACCGTACCCAGATAACCGACGGGCTGAAACGACTGCTTGCAGATTCGTACACCCTTTATTTGCAGACACACAATTTCCACTGGAATGTGACCGGACCACTGTTCCGGGAGCTGCACTTGATGTTTGAAGAGCATTACACCGAGCTCGCGGAAGCGGTCGACGTTATTGCTGAGCGCATTCGCACGCTGGATGTGCCGGCCCCTGGAACCTATCGCGCCCTCGCAGAGCTGTCATCAATCAAGGAAGTAGAAGGGGTGCCGCCGGCGGAGGAGATGGTGGATCTGCTGACCCGCGGGCATGAGCAGGTGGTAAGAACCGCCCGGGAGGTACTCGCGGTAGCCCAGCAGGCTCAGGATGAATCAACGGCTTCTCTGGTTTCGGATCGCATGAGGCTCCATGAAAAGACAGCCTGGATGCTGCGGGCCACGCGCCAGTAGTTCTGCGGTTCCTTAAATACTGGTCCGGCGAGTACGTCGGGCCATTACTGCGGTCCACGCAATCGCCAGCAGGCAAAAGGCCACGACCGGCCATGATTGCCACAGCATGAAGGGTGTAGTGCCTTGAGCGGTGCGTATTGACCCCTTGATCGATTCGCGCGTATACCGGTTTCCTTTCACGATTACCTGTCCTTTCGGGCCGATGATGCCGCTGATACCGTTATTGGTTGAGCGGATCATATAGCGACCTGTTTCCAGCGCCCGCATCTGTGCCATCTGAAAATGCTGAACCGGGCCAATGGATCGTCCGAACCAGGCGTCGTTGCTTACGGTCAGCAGTACGTGGCTATTCACCGCACGATGCGCCACCAGATCGGGGTATACCACTTCATAACAGATGGTGGGTGCAATGGTGTAAGCGCCAGCTTGTAGCCCGTCGGTATACTCCGGGCCCGCATGGATAATGGAGGTGGGCAGATCAAAGAAATCCAGTGTTCCTCGAAGCAATGATTCCAGTGGCACATATTCGCCAAAGGGCACCAACCGGGTTTTATACGCAATCCCGCTACCTTGGCCCAGCGCGATCAGCGTGTTGAAATACTGTTCGGGCTCTGCCTGATCATAGAGAATGCCCGTAATGAAAACGGTATTGGTCTGTCTGGCCTTGGCATCGAGAGCCGCGATCGTGCTGGTGGCATCGTGATACAGCATCGGAATCGCGGCTTCCGGCCAGATAACCCAGTCGTGACGCCACAGGGAACGGGACAGGTCATTAAAAATCCGAAAGGTTTCGCCTCGATAGGCCGGGTCCCATTTACGATCCTGGGGGATGTTTGGCTGTGCCATTCCCACCGACACTGGCGCTTCATCAAACCGGGTCCACTGGATCTGATTGAGTCCGAAACCGCCAAGCCAGAGTGCGAGGGGCCAAAGCCACACGATCAGGTGGCGTTTTGTCCAGAGATTGTGTCGCCGATCCAGCCACATGTGCAGGGCGAATGCAGCGGTGCTGGCCACGGCAAAACTGACACCCAGCACACCGAATATTGGAGCCCAGCCTGCCAATGGTGTGCGCAGATGCCCATACCCGAGGAACAGCCAGGGAAAGCCGGTCAGCAACCAGGTGCGTGTCCATTCACCGAGCACCCAGACGGCGGGGAAGGCGATCAGCATGGCAACCGGTGTGCCGTTCAGCCAGCGGCCATAGGCATAAAAAGGCAGGGCAAACACGAAAGCCAGGCATGCTACAAATGCCGCAGTGAGTACCCCGGCCAGCACGGCCGGAGAATGACCGAAGGTATGAATACTGATATAAACCCAGCTGGCACCCGAACCATACATCCCCAATCCGAAGCCAAACGCCAGTTGCAGGCATCGCTTGCCGTTTTTGCCCGTAAGCACCCAGGCGAGCGCAGCCACCGCCAGCAATCCCAGCGGCCACAAATGATAGGGCGCCAGGGAAAACGGCAAGAGGGCTCCTGCCAGAGCGGCCAGAAAGACATGCAACCGCGCGGCGGCGGACGGGGATATGTTCATTAAGTCAGGACGCAGGAAGACTCAGGCGCAAGAGGTGGATTTGGCGGCTATCTGAATATAGCACCCGAAACATGTAGCCACCCAGGTCGACAACTTCGTTGCGAACCGGCATGTGGCCGAAAGCCTGGGTGACTATGCCGCCGATGGTGTCGAACTCGTCATCGCTGAAGCGGGCCTTGAACCTTTCATTGAACTCTTCAATGGGTGTAAGCGCTTTAACGATAAAGTCCGAGTCGGATACCTGGCGGATGTAATCCTCTTCTTCATCGTCGGTCTCGTCTTCAATTTCACCCACGATTTCTTCGAGTATGTCTTCGATGGTCACCAGGCCGGACACACCGCCGTATTCGTCGATGACCAGTGCCATGTGGTAGCGCTTTTCGCGAAATTCCTTGAGGAGCACGTTGAGACGTTTGCTTTCAGGAATGATGTTGGCAGGGCGGAGGATATCCTTCAGGCTGAAATTATCCTGTTGCTGCAGTATTAACCGCAGCAGGTCCTTTGCCAGCAGGATCCCGCGGATCTCGTCCACCGACTCCCCGATGACGGGAAAACGGGAGTGGCCGGATTCAATCACTTTGGGAAGAAAATCAGCGGGCTTGTCCTCCTCCCGGATTACCACCATTTGTGCTCTTGGTACCATGATTTCGCGTACCTGCAGGTTCGCTACACTCAGGGCGCCTTCCATAATGTCAACCGCTTCCTGATCGACAATCTTGTTCTGCGCGGCCTCGCGAATGATCTGCATCAATTCGTCGCGGCTTTTGGGTTCGGTGGCAGAAAAGCTTTGTATCAGGCGATCGAGCCAGGAACGCTCGCCCGAACGGCCATTGCTGCTGGCCGATGAGCTACTGGAAGGGTCTTCAGACATGTGGATTTCCTTCGGATCTCCTGTAATGACGTCGGTATCTATTCGTAGGGGGCAGGGAACTGCAATCCTGACATGATGCGGGTTTCAAGAGCCTCCATTTCGGCGGCCTCGTCGTCCAAAATATGGTCGTATCCTTGCAGATGCAAGGTGCCGTGAATAACAATATGGGCCCAATGTGCCTGCAAGGTTTTATTTTGCTCCCGGGCCTCCCGTTCTATTACGGCGGCACAGATAACCAGATCACCAAGCAGCGGCACATCAAGCTCAATTGGCAGGTCGGCTTCAAAAGACAGGACGTTGGTCGGTTTGGGTTGCTGCCGGTACTGCCCGTTGAGCATCTGGCTTTCCGCTTCGTCCACCACCCGGATAGTCAGCTCGCTATTGAGCTGATCCGCAGGTAAAGCGGCGGCCACCCAACGGCGGAAATCGTCTGCTGTCGGAAGATCAACGCCGTCAACGGCAATCTGGAGATCCACGCAAGGCCCCGACTCTACGGGGCTTGGGGACATGTTGCTACTGTCGGGTTGAGGGCTGGGGAGCGTCATTGGTTTCAGCGGCCTCTGCCGCCGTATAGGCCTCAACAATGCGTTGTACCAGCGGATGCCGGACTACGTCCTTGGCAGTAAAGTGCGTAAAACTGATGCCTTTCACTTCGGCCAGAACATGAATGGCGTGTTGCAGGCCGGACCCGTGCCCACGCGGCAGGTCGACCTGGGTTGGATCGCCGGTGATGACTGCAGTGGAACCGAACCCGATGCGCGTCAGGAACATTTTCATCTGCTCGCGGGTGGTATTCTGGCTTTCATCGAGAATAATGAAAGAGTTATTCAGCGTCCGTCCTCGCATATAGGCCAGAGGCGCCACTTCGATGACCTGCCGCTCAATCAATTTACCTACGACTTCGAAGCCCAGCATCTCGTAAAGCGCGTCATAGAGCGGACGCAAGTAAGGATCGACTTTCTGGGACAGATCGCCAGGAAGAAAGCCCAGCTTTTCACCGGCTTCCACGGCGGGTCTTACCAGCAAAATGCGCTCAACCTCGTCCTTGAGCAAGGCCTCGACGGCACAGGCGACTGCGAGGTAGGTTTTCCCTGTACCCGCGGGGCCTACCCCAAAATTGATATCGTGCCGGCGGATGGCCAGAACGTACTTCTGCTGATTCTGTCCGCGCGGCTTGACTGAGCTCTTTTTCGTTCGGATCAGCTGGGACTGCACGTCGCCGCTCTGGTCGGGATCACGGCTTGTCGTGGCGCCGGCGCCCGCCTCCTGCAGTGCAAGGTGTACTTCAGTGGGGGTGATCTCATTTTCGCCTGAAGTATCAGCGTACAGCTGGTTCAGGACCTTCGCCGCCAGCTGTGCACGTTCTTCCTCACCATGCAGCGCAAAATGGTTGCCGCGATTGTGAATCTCGATATCAAGACGTTTTTCAATTTGCTTCAAGTGGCTATCGAACTGGCCACACAGGTTCAGAAGACGACGGCTATCGTTCGGTTCCAGGATGATGTTGACGGAGGCGGTAGATGAGGGGGCAGGTGACGTATTCAGATTTTCCAAGTCGTTGTTTTTCCGCTCTGTTACTGTCGAAGTGTAAGCCCGCTGGCTCCGGATGAACGCATCGGAAGCGGGCTCTTTTCCAAAGCCTACCCCAAAACCCCGTATATGGAAAAGAAAAAAACGCGGGGTTGGGGACAGGTTTCATAATTTTTGATGATTAGCGCATTACCTTGGTAGGGGCAGTCATCCGTACCTTAGTCCAATTCGGACCCCAGCAGGCTGCCCCGCAGGGAATTCGGCAGGGCCTCTTCAATCAGGATATATGCAAAATGCCCGATCAGATCGGGCCGGGCACAGCTGAAATTCACGACACGGTTGTTTTCAGTGCGTCCGCTCAGTTGGCCGGGGTCTTTTTTTGAATACCCCGATACCAGCACGCGTTCCACATTGCCAACCATCTTGCGGCTGATGTCGAATGCCTGCTGCGTGATTCTCTGTTGCAGAATCGCCAGGCGCTGCTTTTTGACATCTTCAGGGGTTTCGTCTGGCAGGTCGGCTGCGGGAGTGCCGGGACGGCGGCTATAGATAAAGCTGAAGGAGTTATCGAAGCCAATGTCCTGAATGAGATTCATGGTCGACTGAAAGTCTTGCTCCGTTTCTCCGGGGAACCCGATGATGAAATCCGAGGAGTAACTGATGTTTGGACGGATTTTTCGAAGTTTGCGCAGTTTGGATTTGTATTCCAGAACCGTATGACCGCGTTTCATCGCCATGAGAATCCGGTCGGAGCCGCTCTGTACCGGCAGATGCAGATGGCTGACCAGTTCCGGCACATCAGCGTAGGCCTGGATAAGATTGTCAGTAAATTCAACCGGATGTGACGTGGTATACCGGATGCGGTCGATGCCAGGGATGCGCGCGACCAAAGTGATCAGCTCGGCAAGATCGATAACGCCCTGTGGGCCAATGCCCCGGTAGGCGTTGACATTTTGACCCAGCAGATTGACTTCCCGCACGCCCTGGCCGGCCAGATGGGCGACTTCCTCAAGGACATCGTCCACCGGTCGGCTGATTTCCTCCCCGCGCGTATATGGGACGACGCAGAAGGTGCAGTATTTGGAACAGCCTTCCATCACAGAGACAAAGGCGCTCACGCCGTCAGCATCAGGTTTTGGCAGCCGATCGAACTTTTCGATTTCCGGGAAGGTGATATCGACGATAACACTACCCTTGCTTCTGGGAGCATCCAGCATTTCGGGTAGCCGGTGGAGCGTCTGAGGTCCGAAGACCAGATCCACGAAGGGTGCCCGTTCTGCAATGGCCGCACCTTCCTGACTCGCCACGCAGCCTCCCACGCCAATGACCAGCCCGGGGTTCCGGTCTTTCAGCTGCTTCCATCGACCCAACTGATGGAAAAGCTTCTCCTGCGCCTTTTCACGAATAGAACAGGTGTTGATCAGGAGCACATCAGCTTCGGCCGGATCATCCGTACTGACCAGCTGATGTGATTCGCCCAGCAGATCGCGCATGCGGGCGGAGTCATATTCGTTCATCTGGCACCCGTGGGTCTGGATAAACAGCTTTTTGACGGTTTGGGTAACGGGGAGGTTTTCTGCCATGATCGGTCCGGTCGGCGCACTGTACGTAATACGGGAGCCGTTCAGCGGTTGCATCAGTCTGCGGCAATGGCAGCGATACAAACTTGCGAACGGGTCCTAGGGTAAAAAATGTTCGCGCATTATACTGATGTGCCCGCTGAATGCCCACCAGAACGACAGTGGCTTGTTTTTACCCTGCGAGCCCCCAGTTAGGGGGCTGGAATACCGTCGGCGGTTTCGCGTGCTGTGAACCCAGGCTCTGTCCAGCCGGAGGAAGTCTCTGTCAGGGTTTCAGACAAAGTTGGCCCCGATAATGCTCTTTATAAAGGGAGCCGTTATCGCTGCAGACTGCATTAGTATTTCGGTAGGAATTCAATAGCTTGCGAGCGCTTGCGCCGCTGTAGAGTCAAATACGAGAACATTATGGCCAGTACTTCTCTCTTCAAAGTCATTTTTTATAACCAGAACCAGGTCTATGAGGTCTATGCAAAAGCTATTTATCAGAGCGAAATGTACGGCTTTATTGAGGTGGAAGAATTCGTGTTTGGCGAGCGCAGTCAGCTCGTAGTCGATCCGGGGGAAGAAAAACTCAAATCTGAATTCACTGCGGTCAAACGGTCCTACATACCCATGCACGCCATTATTCGGATCGATGAAGTCGAGAAGGAAGGCACCGTCCGGGTCAGCGAAGTCAAGACCAACGACAAATTCGCAACCATACCGTTTCCCGCCATACCCCGCCCCCGCGAAGATTAATGCTTCATTTTCGGCAGTCTGGTGAAGGGCCTCCGGTTATCCTACTGCACGGATTGTTCGGTAGTCTGGAAAATCTGTCTTCGCTTGCCCGAGCCCTGTCAGAACACCATTGCGTTTATACAGTAGACCTGCCTAATCATGGGCGATCTTCGCATACCTCCGCTACCGGGCTCGCGCATATGGCGCGCCAATTGACGGAATGGATGGCCGAGCAAAGTCTCCAGTCTGCTTGTTGGGTCGGCCACAGCCTGGGAGGGAAGGTGGCAATGGAAGTGGCGCTGGCTCAACCGGCCGTGGTCGATCGGCTTGTCGTCCTTGATATAGCACCGGTCTCCTATGAACCCTCGCATAACGAGATCTTCGCTGGACTGCAGGCCATATCGGTGGCTAATCCAGAGTCTCGGGAAGAAGCCGACGCGGTTCTGGCCGAGTATGTTGCCGATCGGTCCGTGCGCAGCTTTCTGTTGAAAAATCTTGTCCGCCAGACCTCGGGGTTTGCCTGGCGAATGAACCTGGATTTGCTGTGGCGTGAGTATTCTCAATTGCTGGCCGCCAATCGAGAAGGGGTCTACATAGGCTCTGTTTTATTCGTCAAGGGCGAAAAGTCTGATTATCTGAACGCTGAACACCGCGCCGCAATAGAAAGCCGATTTCCTGCCGCGGAGCTGAAAATCGCGTCGGGAACCGGGCACTGGCTGCATGTGGACAAGGCAGAACTGGTGAACGGGATTGTTTCCCGCTTTATCAATGACCTGTGAACCAATCCGGAGATATTGAACCCGAATCCTTCAAAGCTTCCTAAATAATGACCTGATAAACAACAAGAGGCGAGAAACGGTTATGGCCCAGCAAGAAGTACACAATCTCATGACAGAGTTGCACGAAATGTTCGGCAATGAAGAGCCGAGCGCGGGGCAGCGTCAGTTGATGGAGTCTCTGGAATACTATATTCATAACAATACCGAGGCCACGCCCCCGGATCCGACACCCCTGGACACCATTGAACTGCTTGTAGATCAGATGGAAGTGGAGCATCCGCGGGCATCGGGGGTACTGCGGCAGCTAATGAGTCATCTGCGCAACATGGGCGTTTGACGTTCCTGGGGGTAGAGGTAGCACGGCTACCTCCAGATTCAATCAGGCAGGGTGACGTTCAGTTCCAGCACGGAGCAGTTGCCCTGATTATCGAGCTGTACCTCTATATTTTCGATATCAATATCGACGTATTTCTTGATCACCTCGAGGATTTCGCGCTGCAAAGCCGGCAGATAATCCGGCTCTTTATGGACTTTTCGTTCATGCGCAACGATGACCTGGAGGCGGTCTTTGGCGATGGCGGCCGTATTGGACTTCTTGCGGAGGAAATAATCAAAAATGCTCACGCGCTTCTCCTGAAAAGTCTCTGGAACAGGCCTTTATGCTCCGGCGTGAGGAACCGATGGTCTTTCTCTTCGCCGAGCAGTCGCGCAACCGCGTCCTCATAGGCTTTCCCTGCACGGCTTTCTTTGTCGTGGATGACCGGGATTCCCTGATTGGACGCTTTCAGGACTGACTGGCATTCCGGTATAACGCCCAGGAGCTTGGTTGCCAGTATTTCCTCAACGTCGGCAACACCGAGCATCTCGCCTTTGGCAACCCGTTCCGGATCGTAACGGGTGATCAACAAATGTTCCTTGAGGTTTTTTCCCAGTTCCGCCTTCTGCGATTTGCTCTGCAGTATTCCCAGAATCCTGTCCGAATCCCGGACCGACGAAACTTCCGGATTGGCAACTACCACTGCTTCATCGGCAAAGTACAGGGCAATGTAAGCGCCATGCTCAATACCTGCGGGGGAGTCGCAGACGATGTATTCGAAGTCCATATCTTTGAGTTCATTGAGAACCCGTTCTACGCCCTCTTTGGTGAGCGCGTCTTTGTCGCGGGTCTGGGATGCGGGCAGAATAAAGAGGTTTTCACAGCGTTTATCCCGGATCAGCGCCTGTTTGAGAGTGGACTCGCCATTGATGACGTTCACAAAGTCATAAACGACACGTCGCTCGCAGTTCATGATCAAGTCGAGATTGCGCAGGCCCACGTCAAAATCAATGACGGCGGTTTTATGTCCACGTGAGGCCAGCCCGGTACTGATCGCTGCGCTAGTCGTTGTTTTGCCAACGCCACCTTTTCCTGATGTAACCGTAATGATCTTAGCCAATGTAGTGACCCTTTGATTAATTGTCGTAGAGCGTTTCGATTTTGATGGAGCCTTCTTCAATATAAATTTGACAGGCTTCTTTCCACTGCGTTGAATGCAGCACCTCATCGACCAGATAATGACCCGCGATGGAGACCAGCTCGGCTTCCTGACTGCCGCAAAAAATTCTCGCTCTCTCGTCTCCTTTGATTCCGGCCAGCGCACGACCTCGCAGTGGTCCGTAAATATGAATATTTCCGTCCGCAAGAACCTCCGCCCCGGCGGATACGGAGGCGAGAATAATCAGATCACCACCGGGTGCATAGATCTGCTGGCCAGAGCGCACTGGCGCGGTCACGACTTTTGTAGGCGTGTGACCCGTTATTGTTAGCGCCGCTGTTTCACCGGCCGAAGAATCGCTGGTGGATTCTTCTTCAACGGCATGCACCGCGTCGACCGGAAGGGGCTCGTCCAGCGGGATATCCCGTGCCGAAGGGGGCCGTTCCTTAACGCGGGGCAAATTGGCCAGCCCGTTAGCATAAGACTGATCCTGGATATGGCGGTTGCCGCCACGACTGGCAGCCGGGATTAGCTGCAGGTCAAGGCACATCGCTTTCAGTGCTTTCAGGTCGAGGGAGTTTTGCTCGTCATCGCTCAACGAATCGAATCCGAATACGACGGCTGACTGTTTGAAAAAAGCAGGGCTGCTGGAGACTTTCAGTTCGAGTTCGCGTTTTACGGCGGCAATATCGGCGGTTTTTAAATCCAGCAGTGTCATGGGGAACAGGCCCCCTTTCAGCTGGAACGTTTCAGGTCTTTCAGACACGCAAAGGTGCTGGCTCGAAAGGCTCATCGGGGATGTTTTACTCTAATGGACGTTTGGCGGTATATAACCGTCTTTTTGTGTTTTGTATTAATAAAGAAGCATAAACCATAAGCAGTTATTGCGAAAGTGCTACAAGTCCTGCCCAAAAACGCTGTTTAAATGAAATGGTAATTAAGAGTCAGGTGCATAGGCGTTATGCGCATACGGGTGGAAAATCGCTTCGGTGAGTCGGTTTTTTACTGGCACGCTGATTGTGCAGCGGCACTTCGCAATGACAAGACTTCGCCAATTGATCTGCAGTATCGCTCCGCATATTTTTTACCGGAATCAAATTCAGCGGTTTGGGTTATCCGTAAAGAAGCGAGCAGGCCTGGCGAGAGCCCTTACCTAGGGAACCTCTGCTCAAGTCCGGACAGCGTCTGTGCGCGCCAAAAAGTTCAGTCCGCAAGGCGCGGTTCGCAGCGAATGGCCTTAGCCCTTCG
>CAZXLJ010000065.1:0-18476 GCA_964641175.1 uncultured Cellvibrionaceae bacterium | reverse complement strand
AATAATCAAGGGAATTGTTTCGCAGTATGAACTCATTACCTCGAAAAAAAGCCGACCTGCTGGAAGAACCTTTTTTTGTCGTGGGCCCGCTCCGGTCAGGAACGACACTGCTGCGTCTGTTGATCGACCATCATCCTCAAATCAATTGTTTCGGAGAATTTGAAGGTGCCGTTTCCCAGGCAATCGGTGATCGCTGGCCCGACCTGGAGGCTTATCACCGATTTGTCGCCAATGACAGGCAGACGCAGGCGCACCAGCTGACAGTCAACAAAAATCTTGATTATGTCGAACTGGTAAAGAGCTTTCTTGAGCAGATATACGATCGCCAGCCGGGCAATCTGATCGGGGCGTCGATTCATTCGCGCATGGATCTTTTGCCTCTGATCTGGCCCAAGGCCCGCTTCATACATTTGTTGCGTGATCCCCGCGACGTCGCCAATTCCTGTATCGGAATGGGTTGGGTAGGTAATGTCCACGAAGGTGCACAATACTGGTTAAAACCGGAACGTCACTGGGATCTGCTTTGTAGCAGGGTGGATGCATCCCGTCGCATGACGGTGCGGTTCGAGGATCTGGTGGCCGATCCGGACGGGGAAATGAAACGAATTTGTGATTTCCTTGGCGTGGAGTATGACGTTGCCATGCTCAATATCGAAGGGGATACGACCTATAGCAGGCCTAGTGCAAAATTCGCCCGGCAGTGGCGCGACAAACTTTCGCCGCAGGAAATTGCGTGGGTTGAGTACCAATGTGAAGACCTGATGAAAAGTCGGGGTTACGAGGTGATCACCCCCGAGCTGCGCGCTCCGGAGGGCTGGGAAAAATTTCGGATATGGCTGCAAAATCGCAGTTACCGGGTGAAATTCAATGTCAGAAGATACGGGTTTTTGAACTGGCTGATGTTTATTTCCAGCAAGCGGGTCGGCCCTGCTTCAGTTCGCATGGCGGTCCAGCGAAAAATCAACGATATTGACAGGCGCTATCTGAAGTGAGCCAATCCGGATCCTAGGCCACAAGCGTGGCGTAGAATTCGGCCAGCTGGCGTTTGGTGCGGTCGCGTCCATAAGTTTGCGCAATCTCGTGGCCTTGCCGGCGCAGGGTTTCCCGCAGATCCCGGTCATCCAGCAATTGAGCCAGTTTGCGCGCGGCAGTTTCGACGTCACCGTCGTCGGCGACCAGCGCAGTGCTGGAATCATGCATGAATTCACTGGCTCCCCCGCCAGTAAAGCCGACGACCGCGGCACCGCAGGCCATTGCTTCGAGCGGCGGTAGCCCGAAGCCTTCCGGATATCCGGTTGCCAGAAAAATGTCCGCTTGCTGGTATTCGTCAATCATCCGGGATTCCGGTACCCCGTCAATCAGATGAAAATCCGGCTGGCGGTCTTTAAGCAAGTTCTGGATCGCCATGAGATCATCGGGATTTTTTCGCGGCAGGGCGAGAATCCGGTTGGTTACGCGTCGCTCTGGTGCCGCCCGGAATTTTTCCAGATCAATGAAATTGTTGACCAGCGATACATATCCAGGAGGATCCCGAACCACGGTGGTCTGCAGATAGCTTCCGCAAACCATGATCCGGTCATAACCGAGCTCAATGTAGCCACGCTGATGATCGCCCGCGTTGAGTTTGCCGTACATATGCGTCCAGTTTTGCGCAAACATGACAGCTTTGGCCTTGCCAAACTGCAGGCCGAGATAGGGCGTAATTTCCGGACAGACGACGACGTCATTGGCTTGCAGTTGAAACCCTGTCTCAGCGATGGTGCGACAGTGAATGGGATAGTCGAAAAAATTGCCTTCGTAGCGGCCCATCCGTAAGGGCCATGCGTCATAACCGAGTTCCTGCAGTAGCAGGCAGTGCTGGTACATAACCTTGATACCGCCGACGGGCTTGGGTTTGCGCCACCAGTGGGTCCGGATATGAGCCCGCGCTTTGCCGCGCTTTACTGCGCGCCAAAGCTTGCGCGGGCTGTAATCGCTTCGGTGGATGTCGGGTATCAGGTAAAAAATGCGCCCAATTTTCTGGTTGATGCCGGAAGTCATAGTCGGTTCACGCGATGGCGGGAGTATGAAAGGATCGATTCGAGTTGGTCATAGTACAGCGACTTCATGGGTGACCGGAACCACAACAGCACCGTAGTCGGACGACGCACGGAGCGATCCCGCCCCGCCACCCGAATCAATAATCAGAATCGCATGCAGCATTGCTTGCGAAGCGGAGACGCGCTATGCGTGGATCGATTCTTGCTAACGCAACGTGTCCGAGTAAAGGAGCCCATCAAAAGACGCGGCGAGTGTATAATGCCGCGCTGCTCAGAAGCCGGAATGTCAACGTCTCCCGGAGGCAATCAGTCCGCTTGCGCCGATCTTTTTTCGCCCACTCTCGGAAGGTATGCGATGAACTACGAAAATCTGCTTGAAATTGCCTGTGCGGCAGCGGTTGATGCCGGTCGTGCAATTTGCGAAGTTTATGAAAGCAAGGATTTTGGCATTCAACTGAAGGACGATCAGTCTCCGCTGACTCTGGCGGATCAAAGAAGTCATGAAGTTTTGATGGAGCGGCTCGCATCGCTTGGTCACGGCCCTGTGCTCTCCGAGGAGGGAGCTGAAATCCCCTGGGCGACGCGGCGCAGCTGGGAGGAATATTGGTTAATAGATCCATTGGACGGTACCAAGGAATTTATCAAGCGCAATGGAGAATTTACCGTCAACATCGCCCTGATAAAAAGCGGCGTGCCGGTACTGGGCGTTGTCTACGCTCCGGCGAAGAGCTGGTTGTACTACGGCGCGGCCGGCAGTGGTGCGTTCAAGCGGGAAGGTGATTCGGGCACACCGAAGCGCATTGAAGTGGCCCCGGTGCCCCAGGGAAACAGCCACTGGAGAATCGTTGGCAGCCGCTCTCATCAGAGCGAGGAATTCGCCGAGTTTGTCAAGGTTTTTCCCGAATGCGACATCGTTTCCATGGGGAGCTCTCTGAAGCTGTGTCTGGTGGCGGAAGGTCGGGCGGACCTGTATCCCCGCCTGGGGTTGACCAGCGAGTGGGATACCGCGGCCGCGCAAGCAGTGGTGGAAGCGGCGGGCGGACAGGTGATTAATTGGGAGACAAAAGAGCCCTTGCGCTACAACTCTAAAGACTCCCTGCTTAACCCGTATTTTATTGTCTGCTCTGCGCCGGCAGAACTCTGGATGAGCTAGGAATACCGAGGGTCTGTCTGCAAGCATCCCGTCCCTGGGCGGGGTTGAAACAATCCGTGTGGGCAAACGTGCACAAAGCACCAGAAGCCGAGATACGTTTATTGAAATTCAAGGAATATTTATGTCCGTTACTCAGAAACGCCGTACTCACCTGAAGCAGCTTGAAGCGGAATCCATTTATATTATCCGGGAGGTGGCGGCCCAGTTTGACAATCCGGTCATGCTGTACTCGATCGGAAAAGATTCTTCTGTGATGCTGCATCTTGCCCGCAAGGCTTTCGCACCCGGTGCTCCGCCATTCCCGCTGATGCATGTCAATACCACCTGGAAGTTTCGGGAAATGATCCAGTTTCGTGATCAGATGGCCCGGGATGTCGGCATGCAGCTGATTGAGCACATCAACGAAGAGGGACGAGCGGAAAACATCAATCCTTTCGATCACGGAAGTGCCAAATATACCGACATCATGAAGACCGTGGCGCTCAAGCAGGCGCTGGACAAGTACGGCTTTGATGCCGCATTCGGCGGCGCACGCCGCGATGAAGAAAAATCCCGCGCGAAGGAACGTGTCTATTCATTTCGCGACAAGTACCATCGCTGGGATCCGAAAAACCAGCGTCCCGAACTATGGAACCTGTACAACTCGCGCATCAACAAGGGCGAGAGCATTCGTGTATTTCCCCTGTCGAACTGGACCGAGCTGGATATCTGGCAATACATCTATCTGGAGCAGATACCGATTGTTCCCCTGTATCTGTCAGCCCAGCGCCCGGTGGTGGAGCGTGATGGCATGCTGATTATGGTGGATGACGACCGGCTGCCACTGCGCGAAGGCGAAAAACCGGTGATGAAATGGGTTCGTTTCAGAACACTCGGCTGCTATCCGCTGACCGGGGCGGTCGAATCGAAGGCGCAGACACTGCCGGAGATCATTCAGGAAATGTTGCTGACCAAAACGTCGGAACGTTCGGGTCGGGCGATAGATCACGATGAGTCCGGATCCATGGAAAAGAAAAAACGCGAAGGTTATTTTTGAGGACTAGACCAATGAATGTTCAACCCAATCTACTCGCTGAAGATATCCATGAATATCTCAAGCAGCATGAAGAAAAAGACCTGTTGCGTTTTATTACATGTGGCAGTGTGGATGATGGCAAGTCGACACTGATCGGTCGTCTGTTGCATGACACCAAAATGATTTATGAAGATCAGATGGCGGCCATTACCCGGGACAGCAAGTCCAAGGGGACTACCGGAGATGAAGTGGATCTCGCGCTGCTGGTCGATGGCCTGCAGTCTGAGCGGGAGCAGGGTATAACCATCGATGTGGCCTATCGGTATTTTTCCACAGACAAGCGCAAGTTCATTATCGCGGACACGCCCGGTCACGAGCAGTACACACGCAATATGGCCACCGGTGCGTCGACGGCGAACCTTGCGATCCTGCTGATTGATGCGCGCTACGGGGTTCAGGTTCAGACGCGGCGTCACAGTTTTATCTGCTCATTGCTCGGCATCAAGCATTTCGTAATCGCCGTGAACAAAATGGATCTGATCGGATACTCCCAGGAGAAATTCAATGAAATCGTCCAGAACTACAAAGAGTTCTCTGCGCGGCTGAACGTCCGCAACATGCATTTCATTCCATTGTCTGCGCTCAAGGGCGACAATATTGTCGATCGCAGCACCGCCATGGACTGGTATCAGGGCGAGTGTCTGCTGCCGTTGCTGGAGAGCGTACCTGTCGAAAACGATGACACTCTCGCGGACTTCCGGTTTCCCGTTCAGTATGTGAACCGACCCAACCTCAACTTCCGTGGCTATTGCGGCACCGTTGCCGCCGGTGTCGTACGTCCGGGCATGGCGCTCAAGGTGCTGCCGTCCGGCGTGGAAAGCATCGTCAGGCAAATCGTGACTTTTGACGGTGAGCTTGATGAAGCGGCCGCAGGTACAGCGGTGACGCTCACCCTGCAGGATGAAATTGATATCTCTCGCGGAAATATGCTGGTCGCAGTGGACGACGCCGTCGAGGCCGCCAATACCATGGTGGTTGATGTTGTCTGGATGCATGAGAAGCCGCTGGCACTGAACAAGACCTATAACATCAAGGTCGGGACCGCTGAAGTTTCCGGCAGCATTTCGGAAATAGTCTATAAAATCGATGTGAATTCGCTCGAACACCTGAAGGGCGAAGAAGTGCAGCTGAATGAGATCGCCCGCTGCGTGCTGCAGGTAACCGAGCCCGTGGTCATCGACAAGTATCAGCACTCACGCGCAACCGGCAGCCTGATATTTATCGACCGTCTCACCAACGTCACGGTCGGGGCCGGCATGGTCGCCGAATCCCTGGGTCGACAGAATGTTGTCTGGCATACCATGGATGTGGATCGCGCTTCGCGCGCCGGCCGCTTCAAGCAGAAACCCGCAATTATCTGGTTTACGGGCCTTTCGGGGTCTGGCAAATCGACGACCGCCAACGCACTTGAGCGGCAGCTGTTTGCGATGGGTTACAACACTTACCTGTTGGACGGCGACAATATCCGACATGGCCTGTGTTCAGATCTCGGTTTCAGTGAGCGCGATCGGGTGGAGAACATCCGCCGCGTGGGCGAGGTCGCCAAACTGATGCTGGATGCCGGGCTGGTAGTGTTGGTGTCTTTCATCTCGCCCTTCAGACGCGAGCGTCAAATGGTGCGGCAGATGGTGGGGCCGGGGGAGTTTATGGAAGTCTATATAAAGACGCCGCTGGCCGTGTGTGAAGAGCGCGATCCAAAAGGCCTCTATCGCAAAGCCCGTGCGGGTGAAATCAAACAGTTTACCGGGATTGATTCGCCTTATGAGGAGCCGTCCGATCCGGAAATGGAATTCGACACCAGTGCCGAGTCCCAGACGTCGATAATTTCGCGAATGGTCAAGCATCTCAAGCGAACCAATATCATCGAGTGAGGCCGGCCCGGAACCTCCGGGCTGTGCGTGGCCATGTGCTATACCTATAAGTTTGGTGCCTTGACTTGCCTGAAGCCTTTGGCTTCAGTGCAGGGCACCTGAACCTGGGTGCAGGCACCAAAAAATGGCTCAACGCAGGCCTGCGTTCAAACGGCAACGTGCAGCGAATTGGTCAAGGCAGTATCAGGCCGATACAGTATCAGGATGACTGACCCGCATGCTGCAGTCGCGGCACGGGTGCGCGCAGCCCCTGAGCGGGCGGAGAAAATTTCAGGTAAGGAAAGAATGCCATGTTCGAGGAACCATCCAGTAATGCCGAACCCGCTCAGGCGCGTGTGAAGCTGGCCATTGTGGTGCCGGTTTACCGGCAGGATCACAATCTGAGGAAAACTCTGGTCAATCTGAGGTCGGTGACGGAAGGGCTTTCGGATTATTCGATCACCATACTGAACAACAAGAAGGAAGAGGGCGTCGTCCAGACATTGCTGCCGGAGTTCGACTTCCACTATGTGGAAAACGATTCGACACTGCCGATATCGGAAAACTGGAACAAGTGCATCGAGGTAGCCAACGGGGAGTGGGTGCACATCCTTCACGAGGATGACACCGTGGAACCGGATTTCTACAAGCATTTTTTCGCGGCCACTCTGTTCAGTGATGAATTCGAAGCATTTGTTGCGCGGCACAACTACATCAACGGGGACGATCTGAAGATCGGTGTGGGTATGCTGATCGCCAAGCGGGCCGGCATATTTCCGGATATGGCACGGTGGCAAGCCTACCGCAACGTCGTGCAACCTCCCTGTATCGTCGTCAAAAAATCCGTTTATCAACGGATCGGCAATTTCCGCTCCGACCTGCGTTACACATTGGACTGGGAGATGTGGTATCGCATTTGCAGACATTGCCGCGTCTGGTATGACCCGGAGACTCTGGTCAACTATCGGATTCACGATAACCAGTTGACTACGGATGAAAAAAATTCCGGCAATTCCGCCCGGGATGTAATCAAGGGCTACGAGGTAATTGCCGGCTATTGCGACGAAGCGCATCGCCCGCTGGCGCTGGATCATGTCGAGAATCATATCCTGGTGACTGCAAAGCAGTATTTCCGGCAGAAGGAACTCGATTGCGCCAAAAAGCAATTGATGATTCTGCTGGCCTGGCGCCCTGCAACCGTGGTGAAAGGCGAGGTCGTCCGGATGCTCCTCTGGTACGTTCAGGGAAAGGTCAAGGCGGTGCTGCGGAAATCATGAGAACCAGGCGATGTCGGGCTGGTGCCGTGACCGGAAGGGCAGCGCGAATTGCGAAAAGTTGAAATGTAAGAGCACTCATACAACTCCGCCTGGAACTCCCCTTCGAGGCACAATGGATTCAGAAACACATATATGAATGTAATCAAGAAGATATTTGACCTGATCAGCAAGAAGCAGAAGATCCAGCTGATCTCGATCCTGTTTATCAGCGTTATGTCCAGCATACTTCAGGTCATCAGCATTGCATCCTTCGCACCTTTTATTGCGTTGCTGGCCAAGCCCGAGCTGGCTGAGGAAAACGTGGTTTTCCAGGCTCTGACCGAGTATTTCGGCATTAGCGGCTACTACGACATGATCCTGTATAGCGGTCTTGCCGTGCTGGCGATCCTGGTGATATCGAACATTACCCTGACTTTGACCGTGTGGCTGGTGGACAAGTATTCCTACGCCTTCGGCCTGGTGCTGAGCAATTCGTTGTTTAAAACCTACCTTTCACAACCGTACATCTATTTCCTCAACAATAATTCGGCTGAGCTGACGAAAAATATCATGAGCGAAGTCGCCAGGGTGGTAACGGGTATCATGGTTCCTCTGCTGATGGGGATTACCAAAGCCGTGACAGCGTTATTTCTCGTGCTGATGCTTGTGGTGATAGACCCCGTGGTGGCGCTGACTGCGATGGTGTTTCTGGGCAGTGTTTATTTTCTGATATCCATCGCGATCCGCCGCAAGCTGACCAATAACGGCAGATTGCTGTCCGAGATCTCCATGATGCGTTTCAAGTTGGTCTCCGAAGCGTTTGGCGGTATAAAAGATACGAAAATCATGGGTCGGGATGCCTTTTTCTACAACAATCATAAAGATCTGACCGCCCGGGTTTTACCATTGGAAGTCTTCGCGGGCACTGCCTCCAAAATCCCTCGCTACATTATTGAAACACTGGTGTTCGGGGCGATGTTGCTGTTTGTAATCGGAATGGTTCACATGGGGCAGGACATCCTTAAAATCCTGCCATTGATCAGCCTTTACGCGCTGGCGGGCTATCGCCTCGTACCTGCAATGCAGGAAGCATTTACCAATTTTTCCCGAATACGTTACGCCCTGCCGGCACTCGATATTATTCATGACGACATTCTGCGGCTGCGAGTCAAAGACGGACTTCCCGGCCGGGACCCGGGTCAACCGAGTGCCAGTTTCGAACGCATCGACGTGCGCCAGCTCTGTTACAAATATCCCAATACCGACCGCTATGCAGTCAATGGTGTCGACCTGACGATTACTGCGAAAACAGCCATTGGCGTAGTGGGGGCCAGCGGCTCCGGTAAATCGACCTTTATCGATATCCTGCTGGGCTTGCTCAAGCTGGAAAGCGGCACCATCTCAATTGATGGCAAAGTGGTTGCGGCAGACAATTTCAGGATACTGCAGGACATGGTCGGCTACGTGCCGCAGTCCATCTTTTTGAGCGACGCGTCGATTTCAGAAAATATCGCGTTCGGTATAGAACCTAAACTGATCGATCACAAGCAAGTGCAGCGGGTCGCCCGCCTGGCTCGAATCGACCAGTTGATAGAACAGGATTTGCCGGAGGGTTACAACACCCTGGTAGGGGATCGCGGTGCGCGTCTGAGTGGCGGGCAGCGGCAACGTATCGGAATTGCCAGAGCCCTTTACGCAGACCCGAAAATTCTGGTGCTGGATGAGGCGACCAGTGCGCTCGATTCCATTACCGAAAAGGAAATCATGGACTCGATCTATGAGCTATCCAAAAACGTCACCATCATCATGATTGCCCACCGTCTGAGTACCATCAAACATTGCGACAACATCGCCGTATTTGACTCGGGCACCGTCGTCGCCCAGGGAAGCTACGACGCGCTGTTGGTCTCGTCTGCGAAGTTCAACGAGCTGGTGCGGGTTCAGGAAGGCGACACGTCGTCTGTCTGGAGCGGTAAAGACCCTTCAGTGATATAGCATCAATTGGTAGGTGTCGTCGTTATGTGCAAGCTTTCGGTCGTCATGTCGGTGTATAACGCAGGCCCGTTCCTCAGCGAGACCGTCGACAGTATCCTCACCCAATCCCTGCCGGACTTTGAGTTCATCATTATTGATGATGGCTCCACTGACGGCAGCGGCGCAGTCCTCGCAGCCTTTGCCGGGCGGGACCCGCGAATCCGCCTGGTCAGCCGGGAAAACCGCGGTTTGGTGGCAAGCCTCAATGAGGGCTGCCAGATGGCACGCGCGCCCTATATCGTGCGGATGGACGCAGATGATGTGGCACACCCCGAGCGTTTTGCCCGGCAGTACCAGTTTATGGAGGACAATCCCCAGGTGCTGGGTTCGGGTTGCGAGGTGTTGCTGATCGACGCGGATGGCGCCCCGATCAAGGCCATGGGCACCGCCACCCGCCATGCGCAGATTGACGCCGAGCATATGGCGGGCCTGGGCGGAGCCATTATTCATCCGAGTGCGATCATTCGAAAGGAAGCGCTGTCGCGTGTTGGTTTTTACAGCGAAGACTACCCTTGTGCCGAAGACCTTGATTTATGGCTGCGGGTTGCTGAAGTGGGAGAATTGGCCAACCTCGATCAGGTGCTGTTGAGCTATCGTCAGCATCCCGCCAGTATTGGTGCAGCCAGTCGAGAAAAACAGTATCGATCAGCCAGGGCGGCAGTGCAGGCGGCCCACAAACGTCGTGGGATTGCCTTTGACGAAAGCCGCTTTCCCCCGCCGCACGCCAATCCGTCAGCCCGGGATTTATACAAAAAATGGGGTTGGTGGGCTCTCAAGTCCCAATATTTTTCTACGGCCAGAAAGTACGCATGGCGCAGCCTGCGCAGCGCTCCTATGGATATGGCCGCCTGGAAACTGGCCTACTGCACACTCAGAGGAAGATAAGCGCTCATGCCAGCGATCGTTACAGGCTATCTTGTTTTTTTCTTGGGCGTGTTCTGCGCAATATGGTTTTTCCGGTACATGGATCTTTATGAGCCGTATCTGAAAGAAGAACAGCTGCTGAAATACTTTACAGTAGCCAGTCTGGCGTTACTGATCTCGCCGTCAATGGTCGGCTTCTGGTTAATTTCTGTATTTGTTCTGTTTTTTCCCATAAAAAAAGCCAAGAACGAACTGGTTCTGGTTTCCTCATTCATATTCCTGATCATTGTTTTTCCGCTATTTGCTCAAGACATTCAGATGCCCGGTGTTGGATTCATCGGGCGGATTTCCTTTCCCAAAATGATGGCATTCCTGCTTCTTGCCTTACTTCCTTTTCGTGCGCTGAAGCCGTCCGGCAGTGGCAACGAGAAGTGGCTGCTGCTGCTTGTCATTCTCACGGGTATCGGCGGTGCGCGGGAAGGTAATCCGGTAACCGGGTTTATCCGGGTGGCATTGCACACTTTTCTTGAAATCTATCTTCCTTATATCGTGATCGTCCGGCTGATCGACAATGTGCACAAGATCAAGGTGATCATATCCGTGTTCCTGTTCGCCACGGTGGCGCATATCCTGCCAGCGTTCTACGAGTTTGTGCGTCAGTGGAACCCCTATAATCTTTATTACCTCCATATCAATGAACCGGCTCCGCTGCTGTTCAAACGTTTCCGTTCCGGGTTCATCCGGGTGAGCAACGTCTTCGCCAACCCGATCATTTTTGGCTATTGCTCCGCCATGGCGTTTGTGTACGGGCTGTACTTACTGCAGATGGTCAAGAAAGGCAAGAAGCTGATTTTTATTTGCGTCACACTGTTCTGTACCATCATCGCCTTCTCAAAAGGGCCCTATATGGGGATGATGGTAGCCATGGCCTATCTGTTTTTCTTTTCGAGCGAGCTGCCCAAGGCAAAGCTGATCGGCTTTGGTTTTGTACTGATTGGCATTCTGGCCATGACGCCGATGATCGACACGATAATCGGCTTTATCCCCTTTGTTGGCGACATCAGCCCCGAGTCCGAAAGCTACCGAAGTTTGCTGCTGGAGAGAAGCTGGATTGTGGCTCAGGAGAATCTCTGGTTCGGTACGACCAAGGCTTTTTACTACTCGCATCCGGCCATGCAGGATTTGATGCAGGGGCAGGGCATTATTGATATCACCAACTGGTACCTGCAGTTACTGCTGGAGTTCGGAATATTCGCGACGTTGTCCGTCGTGTTCGTTCAGATCATGACCGTCTGGCGCCTTTACCGTCTGGCAGGTCATTTCAAGCGCACCAGACAGACAGAATATTCTTCGTTGTGTCATATTTCAGCGGCGGTGATTCTGCTGTCCTCTGCAGTGGTGGCTACTGTCAGTAATATTGACAGGGTGGCGACGTTACATGCGATCGTGCTCGCGATTGGCCAGTGCGTCATCTATTGTTTAACCAAAGAAAAGCTGGAAAATCCGGTGGGAACCGGCAATTTATCGAATTCTCAGGCAAGGACGATCAGAAAATCGTAACCATGCCAGCGGTTGGGAATAACAATTGCTAGGGGCCATGCTGAAAATCGTACGATGCAGCGTGCTGACGGTGAATCGGGAAGTAAACCCGACATTTAATAAACAACGAAGGAGCAAATATGAAAGCGGTGATTCTGGCGGGTGGTTTGGGAACTCGCATCAGCGAGGAAACCTCGGTGCGGCCAAAACCGATGGTGGAAGTGGGTGGCATGCCGATCTTGTGGCATATCATGAAAATTTATTCCCATCACGGAATCAACGAGTTCATCATTTGCTGCGGCTATAAAGGCCATGTCATCAAAGAGTTCTTCAGCAATTATGTGCTGCGGACCTCGAGTGTAACCTACGACATGTCGAACAATTCCATGTCCGTCCGCGATGGCGTCACTGAGCCCTGGAAAGTCACCCTGGTGGATACCGGGTTGAATACCTTGACGGGCGGGCGGCTGAAGCGAGTCAAACCCTATCTTGATGATGAAGCGTTCTGCTTCACTTACGGTGATGGAGTGTCGGATATCGATATCACCGCGCTAGTTGATTTTCACAGGAAGCAGAAACTTAAGGCAACGTTGACTGCAGTGCAGCCACCCGGCCGTTTCGGTGCCATCGTATTGGGCAAGGATGAATCCCAGATCCATTCATTTCACGAAAAACCCACCGGCGACGGAGCATGGATTAACGGGGGGTATTTCGTGCTGGAGCCGTCTGTCATTGACTATATTGAGGATGACACGACTACCTGGGAGGCTGAACCACTGCAACGTCTGGCGACCGATGGACAGCTGAATGCGTTCAAGCACACCGGTTTCTGGCAGCCAATGGATACCCTGCGAGACAAGCAGTATCTCGAATCCCTGGTCGAAAAGGGCAAGGCGCCCTGGATCAAGTGGTAGGCGTGCGCGCCTGTTCCAGTCGAACGGGCCGAGTTGCTCATTGAGGCAGTATGGATTTCGACAGCATAGTCATTGGCGCCGGTGCAGTAGGGCTGGCGGTGGCCAGGGCACTCGCCCTGACTGGACGGAGCGTTCTGGTACTGGAACGCTGGAAACATCCGGGGCAGGAAACCAGTTCGCGCAATAGCGAAGTTATTCACGCCGGCATCTATTACCCAAAAGGCAGTTTAAAGGCGCAGCTGTGCGTGCGTGGCAGGGATCTGCTGTACGACTACTGTACAACGCACAAGGTCTCGCACCAGCGGGTCGGTAAATTGATCGTGGCCACCGAGCCTGGACAGGATGTTGCACTGGAAGCCATCTACAATAAAGGTCTGGTCAACGGTGTCACTGATCTGGAATTTCTGGATCAGCAGCAAATCCATGCAATGGAACCACGACTGCGTGCCGTGCGTGCGATCTGGTCCCCCAGTACGGGCATTATTAACAGCCACGAATTGATGGTTGCTTACCGGGGTGATCTGGAAGCGGCCGGCGGCACCCTCGCTCTCACAACCGGCATGACAGGCGGGCGCCGAATCGAGGGCGGGTTTGAGCTGATCGCAGGCCAAGACGAATTTGCCGTCACCTGCCGGGAAGTAATTAATTGCGCGGGGCTGAGCGCGCAGGCAGTCAGTCGGTCGCTGGAAGGCATTCCGTCCGCATCAGTTCCGCCGCAGTACCTGTCTCGCGGATGTTATTTCTCGATGGCGGGGAAAGCGCCATTCTCGCATTTGATTTACCCGCTGCCGAACAATGAAGGGCTCGGTGTACATCTGACGCTAGATCTCGCGGGCAGCGCCCGTTTCGGGCCCGACACCCAGTGGGTGGATGCCATTGATTATCAGGTGGACCCGAATCGGGTCGACGCCTTTTACAGTTCGATCCGGGCCTTTTATCCAGACCTGGCCGATGGTGCCCTGAAGCCGGACTACGCTGGAATCCGACCGAAGATTTCCGGTCCCGACGAGACCGCTGCCGATTTTCTCATTCAGGGCGATGCCGGGCACGGGGTAAAAGGCTTTGTCGCTCTATATGGAATCGAGTCGCCGGGTCTCACTGCCTCGTTGTCGATTGCAGAGTACGTTGTGGCGCTGCTGGATCAATAAAAACAGCCGTTAATCTGACCGGTGCCGGTCCGCTGGCAAACGGTAATGAAGCACTAAAAAGGAAGCATATGAAAATTCTGATCACTGGCAATCTCGGTTACATTGGCCCTGCAGTCATAAAACAATTGCGGACGACTTATCCTCACGCCGAACTGGTGGGTCTGGACAGCGGTTTTTTTGCGCATTGCCTGACCGCCGTGGATCGATACCCTGATACTCGCCTGTCACGGCAGATCTACGCAGACGTGCGCGATATCAGTGTGGAATCCCTCACGGGCTTCGATGCCGTGGTACATCTGGCGGCAATCAGTAATGACCCGATGGGGAAAACCTTTGAACAGGTTACCGATGCAATCAACTGCCGGTCCAGTATCCGAATTGCCGAACTTGCCAAAGCGGCGGGTGTGAGGAACTACGTTTTCGCTTCAAGTTGCAGCGTGTACGGTTTTGCCGAAGGCGGTCCTCGCGTTGAAGAAGACGGACTCAATCCGCTGACAGCGTATGCGAAGTCCAAAATAGGCACTGAAGAGGGTGTAAAGCATCTGGCCGACGACGATTTCGTGGTGACCTGTTTGCGTTTCGCCACGGCCTGTGGATTCAGCGGACGAACCCGTCTTGACCTGGTGCTCAACGATTTTGTTGCCGGCGCCGTCACTTCCGGTGAGATATCAATTCTCAGCGACGGAACCCCATGGCGACCTCTGATTCATATCGACGACATGGCGCTCGCAATCGAGTGGGCTGTCAGCCGAGCCGCAGGCAACGGCGGAGCTTTCCTTTCAGTGAATGCAGGTAGTGACGAGTGGAATTATCAGGTCAAGGATCTGGCTGAAGCCGTTGCGCGGGAAGTGCCTGGAACGCGGGTGTCGATCAATCCCGATGCCGTGCCTGACAAGCGCTCCTATCAGGTGAGTTTCGCAAAATATCAGAAACTGGCACCCAATCATCAGCCCCGGGTCACGCTGCAGGCCGCCGTACAGGGTTTGCGTGCGGGTCTGGAGAAAATGGGTTTCAAAGATACCAACTTCCGGCAGTCTCAATACATCCGGCTCAAGGTCCTCAATGAACACATGAGCAGTGGGCGGGTAGACGAAAATCTGTTCTGGAAAAACTGATACGGGTCGCATCATGAAATTTGAAGAAACCAGACTGCAGGGTGCCTTTGTTGTGGATCTGCAACGCATGGAAGATGATCGCGGATTCTTTGCGCGATCTTTCTGCAAGAACGAGTTTGATCAGCACAACATGATTTCCGATGTAGTGCAGGCCAATATGTCATGGAACAAGGTGAAGGGCACCCTGCGGGGAATGCATTATCAACATCACCCATGGCAGGAGACCAAATTCATCCGCTGTACCCGTGGAGCCATTTTCGATGTCATTATCGATTTGAGAGCCAGTTCGCCCACATATCGTGAATGGATTGGGGTTGAACTGACCGCGGACAACCGGCGCGCGCTGTTTGTACCGAAGGATTTTGCTCACGGGTTCATCACTTTGCAGGATGATACCGAGGTGATGTATCTGGTTTCCCAAAGCTACCAGCCCGGATCTGAAGGTGGCATTCGCTGGGACGACCCGACCTTTGGTATTGAATGGCCGGTTCAGCCAGCCTGCATATCTCCCAAAGACGCCAGCTGGCCCGACTACAAGGGGCAATGAACATGATTATTATCGACAAGGCGCTTGAGAAGCTCGCAGCAGCCGGCACGCCAATCCGCGTAGGCATGATAGGCGCGGGTTTTATGGGGCGGGGAGTAGCGTTGAACCTGATTCAAAGCACACCCGGCATAGAGCTCGTCTGTATTGCCAATCGTTCGGTAGATGGGGCGGTGCGGGCTTACAGTGAAGCGGGCGTGGAGCAAGTGACGGAAGTGAAAACCGTCGCCGAGCTGGAGGCCGCCATTGCCGACAAGCGCAAGGTGGTTACCAGCAACGCCCTGGCCATCTGTCAGGCCAAAGGCGTGGATGTAGTTCTCGAGGTTACCGGTGCCATCGAGTTCGGGGCGGAAATCGCATTGGAGGCGATCAAAAACAAAAAACATATCTTGCTGATGAATGCGGAACTCGATAGCACGCTCGGGCCTTTGCTCAAGAAAAAGGCTGATGCCGCCGGGGTGGTATTTACCAATGTGGATGGCGATCAGCCGGGCGTAATCGTCAATCTGTATCGCTTCGTCAAGGGGCTGGGTGTCAAGCCGGTGCTTTGCGGCAATATCAAGGGCTTGCAGGATCCTTATCGGAATCCCACGACTCAGGAGGGCTTTGCCAGACAGTGGGGCCAGAAACCCCATATGGTCGCCTCGTTTGCCGATGGTTCGAAAATATCATTCGAACAGGCGATCGTTGCCAACGCTACTGGGATGCGGGTAGCTCGCCGGGGAATGCTCGGCCCCACCGTCCCCTCGAAAACGCCCATCGAAGAGACAGTCAATCTGTACCCGCTCGAATACCTGGAGAACGGTCCGGGCATCGTGGATTATGTCGTCGGTGCCGTGCCAAACGGCGGGGTATTCGTATTGGGAATGCATGATCACCCCAAGCAGCAGCATTATCTGAATCTTTATAAGGTCGGACCTGGGCCGCTGTACTGTTTCTACAATCCGTATCATCTTTGCCATTTCGAGGTGGCCAACACCATCGCCCGGGCTGCCTTGTTTGGCGATGCGGCGGTGGCGCCGATCAACGGGCCTATGGTGGATGTAGTTGCGACTGCTAAAACCGACCTCAAGGCTGGAGACACGCTGGACGGGATTGGCTGGTACATGACCTACGGTCAGGCCGAGAACGCGGACGTGGTTTACCAGCAGCGTTTATTGCCTATGGGACTTGCCGAAGGGTGTGTGCTGAAGCGTGATATCGCCAAAGATGCGACGCTAACTTACGACGACGTTGAGTTACCTGCGGGACGTTTGTGCGATCGCCTTCGTCAGGAGCAGAATACACTCTTTTTCGGTTGACCTTCAGACCGCGCCGTGAGTTGAAGGCGCGGTCGTTTCCACTTCAAAAATTCAGGTTCGACGACCATCAATCGGATTTCTGACCCGAATCTGCGGGTTATGCGAACCAATTTCCGTTTCCCGTCTTGTCCCGCCTTTCTTTCGGATGATACTGTCATTGTCATCTACAGTCGTTGTTAATTTAGGTGCCAGACTTTCTCAATCCACTCTGCTTCTATAACAATAAATGGCGGTTGGATATTCGAGTCTTAATTCAGAGCGGGCTTCGTCGTTAATATGGGCGACATCTCCTTACGCCTTGCGACGTTTCGGCTGGTCTGGATAGTGCAACGGCATTTCTCGGCACCGCAAAAGCGGCGCAAAGGCTGCATCAAGCGTGTCAAGAGAGAAGAAACGGGCGGAATAAAAGCATTTTTTACACACCGCTCGAGGTTTCAAAGCGATACCGATCCGGCAGCAGCGATTTTATAAGATGTAGAAAAATCGCTTTTTACCTCACTTGCGTGGACTTGTATCGCACCACCGTTTGTTGAGGACCATCTCATGCGCGATATTATTTTTTTTCAGGCAATTGGCCGCTCCGGGACGCAATGGTTTGCCAGGCAGCTGCAGGATGTTTATTCCGATCTGGCTGAGGTCACGCACGAACCTATTGAGTATGCCTGGCAGCCCAAGCGCTTTTTCCGGCGCTATACACCCGCTGCCCTAGCAGAAATGCAGGCATTGCCGGAGGTGAGTCAGCACCTTGATCGCATTGAACAGGTTATCCAGTCGAAAACTTATATTGAGATCGGGTTTCCGAGCTATGCTGCCATCCCCGCGCTGCGTCAGCGTTTCGGTGACAGATTGAAACTCGTGCACCTGATTCGAAATCCTGTTTGGAATGCAGCTTCGCAAGTGACGCACGGCTGGTACAACTCATCAAAACGACCTGATCTGGCGGCGGCCATACTCCCGACTCCAGAAGATCACGTGCAGCAGTGGTACTACCGGGACAAGTGGGCGCAATTGACACAGTTTGAGAAATGCCTGTTTTTCTGGAGTGAATTTCATTTGCATGCACTGGAATTGCACGATCGGTTCCCCGAAATGGCGTATCACCGAATTCGTTTCGAAGAGGTATTCGGCGGGGCAGCGCCGAAAGACGCCCTCGAAAGGCTGGTAACCTTTTTAGGTCTGCCGTGGCGCGATGCCATGGAAAGCAAATTGGAGCAAAAAGAAGACAAATGGTCCCGCAAGACATCCGATATGGGTGATTGGCATGACGTTTACGACCATCCACAGACCATGGCTTTGGCTCTGCAGTTTGGATATAAGTTAGAGCTGGCCTCGGGGCGTGCACTGAAGACCCGCTATATGAAATCCGTATCTCTCCCCCAGCGGATCAAACACCGACTGGCCGGCGTACTGCACTGATCGTCTTGGACAAATCAGGCCCCTAACGAACACCTGACTTAAATCCCCCTCACTGTACCAACATCCCTCCCTGTGCCAAGGGGGAGGCTGGGAGGGGGTGTGTGGATCTTGTGCGCGTACTTGAAAAACTTACCCCCCTGAATCCCCCCTTGGCAGGGGGGACTTTGAAGGCAGGCACAAAAAAACCGGAGCGATGTTCTGCTCCGGTTCGGGGTCGTGCTTAAGGTC
>CAZXLJ010000064.1:0-18732 GCA_964641175.1 uncultured Cellvibrionaceae bacterium | reverse complement strand
GTCACGCAGCTCTGGCATCGATAATCCCCATCGCTCTGCCGCGAACTTCCTCCAGGCTGCACTCAGCCAGAAGCTTGCCGTTCCGGAATACGGTGACCAGCTCATTCGCACCACCCGGGATTGCCTCGCGATTGACAGTCTGCCATTGACCGTTCACCCGAGCGAGCGCCAGGCGGCCCTTTTTAGAGCGCTTGCCCTGATCGGTTATCGGGTCCTTGTAAACGTCGCGCCACTGTCCGTTTACGCGGATGGCGGACGCCTTCATTGCGAACTTCTGCGTATCGCGATTGACCTTCTGCAGCAAGTCGCCACCCATTCCGAACGTCACATTGTCTGCACTGAGACCCCGCGCTTTCATTTCGGCCAATATTGCCTCGATGGAGGCTGCGCAGATGCCATCTCCCTGGATCAGGCGGATACAACCTGGGAGGATTTTGTATCCTCTGCTGTTGACGGAATGACCGAATCTGGTCATCAGCCTCTCTATGGCTGCCGGTACAATCTGCACTGGATCCCCGGAATCCGGGCGGATAACCAAGGTGCCTCCCATGGTTTCCACCTGGGTCTTGAGTTCATCACCCCAAAGATTATCGATGGCGTTCCAGAAGTCGTAAGAATCGCTGACCACGGCCATAACCTTGTTTTCGCCCCCAAACTGTTCGAGCATATTGGCGTAGGCCGCGGCTTCGCCCGCTCGGCCCCAACTGGTGATGGTGCTGTGTTCTGCCGCGGGTATGGAGCATCCGGCCATATCGGCCCTGTAGTAGCGGCGCGCGGCAACAATCGCTGACAGGTTATCAGTGCCCCTGAAATTCACCAGGTGTGCCAATCCACCAATGGCCGCAGTCTCCTCGGAGCTCGCTCCTCGCGCGCCGAAATCGTGCAGTTTGAAAGGCAGTCCGTCGAGGTTGTCTGCAGTCTGGTTCAGGTAGCGCGCGATAATGTTCTGACATGCCTTGGACACGGTCGCCACCGTAATCGGGTACCAGACCGCCCGCAACAAAGCGGTTTCCACATAGCTGGTCAGCCAGGCACAGGCAGGATCTGTGTTCATTACCTGTACCAGTACATTGCCCGCTGGAATGTCAGATCCTTCGGGAACTGCCTCTATCTCTATTGGAAGATAGCCGTGGTGCTCATTCAAAATGTGCGTCCAGCCGGCGCGATTGAACGGGACGCCGTGGGCCGTACAAATTTCCTCTGCTTCATCGATGTCCACGAGGGATACCGGCTTGGTCAGATACTCCTTGAGGAACATCTGCAAACCAAAAAATACGGTGGAACCATACACGCCTCCGCGCGATTCAATGTAGCTGGAGACATATTCGGTACCCGCGGGGTACTGGAGATAGTGAGAGGTTTTATATGAGTCGGTGTTGAGAATCAAACTGGGCATGATGGAAATCCTCCATTCATCAATTGAGCGCCGGTCTGTCCAGCGCTGTTCAGGTCTATCATCCGGGCTGACCGCAATTCCTGCGGCCACGGGTGATATAGTGGCTCTTGGCCACTATATTGTCAAATCATTTTTTGCCCGGATTTCACTAAGGCATTCGAGCAAGTTTACTTCCATGACTTTTCAACAAAAATTGTTTCGGACGGCCCTATTTTCCAACCCTACACCGCGCCCAGCATGTCTTGAATGATGTAGTAGTGATCTTCGAACATTTTCTGCGGATCAAGCTCGCTTAATGGTATCCATCTGGCATGCCTGGCATCGTCGCCGCCCTTTACCCTCGGTAATTCCGCATTGGGTTCCAGTTCGATATAAAACGCGTGCGTTATGGTCCGTCCCCGCGCAGAACGATAGGGATCGTCATAGACCTGCGTTCTTCTAATGGATCCCCTGAGAACGGGTGCAGGTACTTTCAATTTTGTTTCTTCCCTCAGCTCCCGCAGACACGCATCTTGCAAACGCTCTGTCTGGTCTACAAAGCCTCCGGGCAGCGCCCAGAGCCCCTTGCCAGGATTCGCCCTGCGCTCGATCAAGAGGACATGACCGGATTGAACGACTACCGAATCCACGGTTACAAACGTCGGCGCATAGGGAGCGGCTTTCCATGACTCCTGATATTTTTTGATAAACAGAAGTTCGTCCCGTATCTGTTGATAACCCGACTCTTCCCCAGCAAATTTAATCAGGCGCCGGGCCACTGGATCGGGCAGCACTTCCGCACTCACCAAACTGGCCACTACCTGCTTTGCATCACCCACGTAATACCCCTCACGTATCGGTGTCGCGCTCATTGCCCGATGGTTTTCAATGCTTATGCTGTTCCACTGGGGAAACAGGTTCAGATAAAAACCTGTCTGGTCTTTCTTGTGCCCGATCAGTGCCACTCTCGGTGGTTTATGAGGTGTGGCGTAGTGAGCTGTGATCAATCCGTTTACGGTGGCCTGCACATTGCGCACCCAGATCTCGTCGTTATAAGGAACATCCATTAAAGGCAGGCACAGCAAACGAGCGTTTTCAGATTCGCTCAGGCAAGCTCGCACCATTTCTTCGCGCTCCTGGTGTGTCCAGGGGTTACGAGTACTGCGCGGCTGCCAGGCGGAGCCGATCAGAAGAATCAGCTTTTCCGCCTGTTTTAATCCTTCAAGCACCACTTTCAAATGACCGGCGTGAAAAGGTTGAAAGCGGCCGATAAAAACCGCGAAGTCGAATGTATAGGCCATAGAGCAAAACCCTTGCTGTTAAGTTAAATCGCGAGTCTGTCTCGCAACTGAAATGTTAAAGACTTTGAGCACCCCTGGAGATTGCATTGGTACCCTTTACGCCATATTATTGGCGTTACGCCACTAAATAAGCAAGCCGTCAACTAAACCAACCGGAAAGTAAGCCAGCCCCATGTACGCCTCCGAGAAAGAATTCCTCAGACACTACAACATCCACGACTACGATATACCGCTGGTTTCCGTAGATATCGCCATCTTTACGTTGCTGGAAAGCAAACTTCATGTGCTTTTGGTCGAACGTGGAGACTTCCCTCATAAAGCTCGATGGTCATTGCCGGGCGGATTTGTAGATCAGCAACGTGACAAGGATCTGCATGCGACCGCTCTGCGGAAACTGACCGAGAAAACCGGTGTTAAGACGCCGCATCTTGAACAGGTGGTCACTGTGGGGACGTCGAACCGTGATCCGCGCGGCTGGTCGGTCACAGTGCTGTATATGGCGCTCATACCGTATGCGCCGACCGCCCACTTCGTCGAAACAGTGGCTGACGCGGCATGGTGGCCATTTGAAACGGCACTCAAACAGAAGCTTGCGTTTGATCATAAGGAGCTAATGACACAAGCCCGGGAAAGGCTCAGAGCCAAAAGCCAGTACACCGCTTTGCCGATTTACATTCTTGATGCCCCGTTTACCTTGACCCAGCTCCAGCAGGCTTTCGAAGAGCTACTGGGGAATGGACTTGATAAGAAGTCTTTTCGCAGACGTATTCTCGCGGCCGGCTTGCTGGAAGAAGTCGGTGAGGGCTTACCAGAGGGCGGCAGAGGCAGAATTGCTTCGCTGTACCGGCCTAAAAAAGGCCGCGCTCAGCATGCCTTTCTGCGTACATTTGGAATGGAAGGACAGTGAAGAACGGGTCGCAAACCGCGACCCGTTCCCCTGGCGGCTAAATATCCAGATTCGCCACTGACAGGGCGTTGGTCTCGATAAAATCCCGTCTTGGCTCAACGTGATCTCCCATGAGACACGTGAAAATCTGATCAGCCGCGATAGTATCTTCGATGGTCACCTGCAGCATCCGCCGGGTAGCCGGGTCCATAGTGGTTTCCCACAATTGGCTCGGGTTCATTTCTCCCAGCCCTTTGTACCGCTGAATCGAGAATCCTTTACGTGACTCCTGCATGATCCAGTCGAGGGCCTCCTTGAAGCTGTTGACCGGTTGCCGTTTTTCGGATTTCGCAACATATGCGCCGGACTCTACCAGGCCGTCCAGCGTATCTCCCAGTGCCCGCAATCGCTGGTAATCGGCGGACTGCAGCAATTCCAGATTTATCCGAACCATGGTGGGTACACCGTGTGCAGTCACCTTGATCTGGGGAATATACTGATTACGTTCCGTGTTGAAGTAGGTCGTCACTTCATAGCGGTGACTGCGCGACGCCTCACTCAACTGCACCAGGCGCGCCGAGAGCAGATCGCACCAGGATTTTACTTTCGCTTCATCATCCAGATCTTCCACTTTCAAGGTGGGTAGATAAATCAAATGTTCGAGAATTTCCTTGGGATAGGCGCGTGACAGTTTATCGACAACACCCATGCCGTCACGGTATTCACTGACGAGTTTTTCCAATGCCTCACCGGTGATCGGCGGCGCGGTATCGTTAACGTGCAATGCACACGTATCCAGAGCTGCATTGGTCAAAAACTGGGTCAGCGCTTCGTCGTCCTTCAAATACTGCTCCTGTTTCCCCCGGCTGATTTTGTAGAGTGGCGGCTGCGCGATATATACGTGACCACGTTCCACCAGTTCCCGCATCTGTCGAAAGAAAAAGGTCAGTAACAAGGTGCGGATGTGTGAGCCATCCACGTCGGCATCCGTCATGATGATAATGCTGTGGTAGCGAAGCTTGTCGGGGTTGTACTCTTCATTACCTATGCCGCATCCCAACGCGGTTATCAGCGTTCCCACTTCCTGTGACGCCAGCATCTTGTCGAAGCGCGCTTTCTCAACATTCAAGATTTTACCTTTAAGAGGCAGGATGGCCTGAGTCCTCCGGTCCCTGCCCTGCTTGGCTGATCCGCCTGCCGAGTCACCCTCCACCAGATAGAGTTCTGAAAGGCTCGGATCTTTTTCCTGACAATCCGCCAGCTTACCGGGCAGGCCCGCAATATCGAGCGCACCCTTGCGGCGTGTCATTTCTCGCGCTTTACGCGCGGCTTCCCGGGCTCGAGCGGCGTCGATCATCTTGTTGACAACGGCCTTGGCATCCTGCGGGTTTTCAAGTAGATAGTCAGCAAACACCGCACTCATCTCTTGTTCCACGGCGGTTTTCACTTCAGACGAAACCAGTTTTTCTTTCGTTTGAGAAGAAAACTTGGGGTCAGGCACCTTCACAGACACGATTGCGGTCAAGCCTTCACGCGCATCGTCCCCCGTCGTATTGATCTTGTCCTTTTTAGTGAGGTTTTCTTTTTCAATATAAGTATTCAGGGTTCGGGTCAATGCTGCACGGAAACCTGCCAAATGAGTTCCCCCATCCTTCTGGGGAATGTTGTTGGTGTAGCAGTAGATGTTTTCCTGGAAGCCATCATTCCACTGCATGGCCACCTCAACCCCCGTACCGTCATCCCGCTGGGTTGAAAAGTGCATCACTTTATTAACCGTCGTTTTATTAACATTTAAATAAGCCACAAAGGCGCTGAGGCCACCTTCGTACTGGAACGTCTCCGATTCACCCGTGCGTTCATCATGCAGTTTGATACAGACGCCTGAGTTCAGAAAGCTCAGCTCTCTCAGCCGCTTGGCGAGAATGTCGTAATGAAATTCGATGTTGGTAAATGTCTGCGCCGAAGGCTTGAAATGCACCTCGGTGCCTTGCAGCTCGGTTGTTCCAATTATTTCAAGCGGCTTTGCCGGTACACCGTGGTTATAAATTTGCTCGAAGACCTGGCCTCTGCGCCGAATGGTCAGTCGCAACATTTCGGAGAGTGCGTTAACCACGGACACACCTACCCCATGAAGACCACCAGATACTTTGTAGGTGTTGTCATCAAATTTTCCTCCGGCATGCAGTACGGTCATGATCACTTCCGCCGCCGAAACTCCTTCTTCATGCATTTCCGTGGGGATTCCTCGGCCGTTGTCACTCACGGTGACAGATTCGTCCGGATGAATGACCACGAGGATTTCGGAACAATGCCCAGCCAAAGCCTCATCGATGGAGTTGTCTACGACTTCGAAAACCATATGGTGGAGACCAGTACCATCATCAGTATCTCCGATGTACATGCCCGGACGCTTCCTTACCGCATCCAGTCCTTTCAACACTTTGATACTCGATGAATCGTAATCTTTGTTACTCATAGTTCTCTCCAGAAGAGCGATCGTGGGTGTCGAACCTTCCATGTTTCACGTGAAACACTTTCGCTCGATGTAACACATCAGAAGGCCAGCCATCGGCTAGCTGATTTATATCTATTCCAGTGGCAAACACTTGAAACTTTAAATCCGCCAACGCCTCGGTAAGGTGCTGTCGGTTCTGGGCGTCCAGTTCAGCAGGTAAATCATCGACCAAAACGATTGCCGTCCTACCTGTCAGTACTTGGTAGGTTTCCAACAACGCCAAAAACATGGAGGAAGTCAAAGCTTTCTGTTGACCTCGCGACAGGACCTCATGGGGCGACCGGTTGTTCACACTAATCTTCAAGTCACTGCGATGCGGCCCAAGACTTGTAACGCTCGTTTGAACATCCTTTTCATATGAATCTCGATATTGATCCAATAGGGGTTTTTCGGTGTCCCACCCCGGCATATATTCCAGTGAAGTGACACTTAGGCTCGCATCCCTTTTATTCAGATTATTTATTAATGTTGGCAGGTATAGAGCGACACATTCACGACGGTGCTGATCCAGCTGTGTGCCGAGTTCCGCCAGAAGGGTATCCCAAGGCTGCACATCTGCGAACTGGATTCTATCACGCCGCAGCAGCGCATTCCGATGTTTCAAAACCCGAGTGTACTCGCTCCACACCGACGTGAATCCATGTTTCACGTGAAACACCAACCAGTCGAGAAACTTCCTCCGAACGCTCGGTCCCCCATCTAAAAGGGAAAACAATTCTGAATCCAGCACAAGCACCGGTAGCGCACGCGCCAAGTCGGTAGAGCGCTGAATCGTTTGGCCATCAAGCTTGAAATGGCTCCCTCTAAACCGGTCGCGCCGGATTCCTATCTGCCTGTGTCCATCCTCTCCATGTGCCCGACCAAACAGGTTGAAGTGATCTGCGTCGTTATTGATCAAATAAGTGAACTTCCGTGTCCGAAAGGAATGCCCCCTTGCAAGCGTCGCTATTGCTTCCAACAGCGATGTTTTGCCTGATCCGTTATCTCCGTACACCAGATTCAAGAAAGGCGAAAATTCCAGTTCGGCCCCTTCAATATTCCTGAAATTCGTGATCTGGAGATGATCGAGATGCATCCCGGGATCCCGTCTTAGAGTTTCATCGGCATAACAACGTAGAGAGCATTGTCATCCCCAGGTTGCTGTATCAGCGCACTACTATTGCTGTCGGCCAAGGTAATCCGGATGGATTCCGCCGCAATCACATTCATGACGTCGATAAGGTAGTTCACGTTAAAACCTACTTCGAGCGCCGAGCCTTCGTACTCAATGTTCACTTCCTCTTCGGCTTCTTCCTGCTCCAGGTTGTTGGCCGTAATGCGGAGCAGACCGCTGGCCAGTTCGAAGCGCACACCACGGTACTTGTCATTGGACAATATGGCAGCACGGCTGAACGCATGGCGCAACGCATCGCGCTCCGCGATGAGAATTTTATTGCCACCGCGGGGAAGAACGCGTTCGTAGTCGGGAAACTTGGCGTCGATGAGCTTGGAGGTGAACACAAAATTCCTTGTTATGGCTCGCATGTGATTGCTACTCAGCAGAATCTGCACAGCGGCATCCGGTTCGGAGAACAAACGGGCCAGCTCTACGATACCCTTGCGGGGAATAATTGCCTGTTTGACATCCGCATTCCAATCGCTGGTCACGGCAACAGAAGCCAGAGCAAGTCGGTGACCGTCAGTGGCCACAGCCCGCAAGGTGCCTTGCTTGATTTCCCAAAGCATGCCATTGAGATAAAAACGTACATCCTGCTGCCCCATGGCAAACTGTGTTTTATCTACAACACTTCTGATATCGCCCTGCGTGCAGCTGAAACTGAACTCGTCCTGACCGATCTGGATATTTGGATAGTCACTCGCGGGAAGCGTAGACAAGGTAAACCGGCTGCGGCCGCTACGAACCACCGCCTTCTGCTCCTGGCACTGGAAATCGATCTGGGAGTTCTCCGGCAAGCTGCGACAGATATCCAGAAACTTTTTGGCGGGGACTGTGATCTCGCCATCGACACCGTCAACGTCTGCGTCGATCATTCCCACAATTTCAACTTCCAGATCTGTTCCCGTGAGCGACAGTCGGCCCTCTTGCATGATAACCAAAACATTGGCGAGTGCCGCCAACGTCTGACGCTTCTCAACGACGCCCGCAACCAGTTGAAGCGGCTTTAACAGAACTTCCCGGGATACCGAAAATCGCATGTCATTAACTCTCTCAGGATGGATTTGAATAATCAGGTGGACAGGGTACGAAAAAGATTTTTTACGTCTTCCCGGATATCGGCATCCGAATCCAGGAGCTGCTTAACTTTGCGGCATGCGTGCAGGACGGTGGTATGGTCTCTTCCCCCAAATGTTTCGCCGATTTCCGGCAGGCTGTGGCTGGTCAGATCTTTTGCCAGAAACATGGCAACCTGGCGTGGCCTCGCGACGGACCGGGTCCGGCGTTTCGAATTCAGATCAGATACTTTTATCTTGTAGTATTCCGCCACCACCCGCTGAATATTGTCGATCCCGACCAGACGGTCCTGCAGCGCTAAAAGGTCTTTCAAAGCTTCGCGAACGAGATCGATAGAAATCGAGCGGCCAGTAAAGTGCGCATTGGCGATGACTCGCTTGAGCGCACCTTCGAGTTCCCGCACATTTGAGCGGATGCGTTGCGCGATAAAAAAGGCAACGTCATTTGGTAAATTCATTTGCGCCTGATGCGCTTTCTTCATCAGGATTGCTACCCGCGTCTCCAGCTCGGGCGGTTCAATGGCGACGGTCAGGCCCCAGCCAAACCGGGATTTCAGCCGCTCTTCCAGGCCATTTATCTCTTTGGGATAGCGGTCGCAAGTCAAAATAATTTGCTGCCCACCTTCTAGCAGAGCATTGAAGGTGTGGAAAAACTCTTCCTGCGAACGCTCTTTGCCTGCAAAAAACTGGATGTCATCAATCAGCAGAGCATCAACCGAACGGTAATAACGTTTGAAGTCGTTGATTGCATTGAGTTGTAACGCCTTGACCATATCAGCGACAAACCGTTCGGAATGCAGATAGATTACTTTGGCAGAGGGCTTTTTATCGATGAGTGCATTCCCCACCGCGTGCATCAGATGAGTTTTTCCGAGTCCTACTCCACCATATATAAAGAGGGGGTTGTAAGACCCGCCCGGATTCTCCGCGACCTGCGAGGCAGCAGCCAGACCTAGCTGGTTTGACTTGCCTTCTACAAAGCTGGTAAACGTGAACGCCGGGTTCAAGTAATTGCGGTGAGTCAACCCGCCTTCCACATCCTCTCTGATAAGTCGATTTTTGACTTCACCTGTTCCCTCTTCCGGACTCGCCATCGAGTTCCTGGCCTGTGTCAGAACAGGTTCATCCTCCAGCAGATCTTCCAGGAGGTCGCCGTTAATCATCGCCGGCGGGCGAGCGTCGGGATTTTCGGAAGGAAGTGAAAAATCGAATTCCAGAGCCTGACCGGAGAGTTGAAGTCTTTCAGGTCGATCCGCGAAATCGGCCCGGGGAGATAACGCCACGTCCCGCTCCCGAAACGCCGAGCCATTGCGGCTCTCTGTCATTCGCAACTCTTCAACATCCAGTTCGGGTATGTTCAAGTCCTGCCGTCGTAAATCCACCGACGGCTTGGAGGGCGCAGGCCGCTCAAGTGCCTGAAATGCCGGCCGTTGCCGATTGGCCACCATGACTTCCACGGAACTGCTGCCTTCATCCTCCGCCAATTGGCGGATTCGCTCCAGATATCGCTGATTTACCCAATCTACGACAAAACGATTCGGCGCAAGCAGGCGGAGTTCGCCCTGGTCAGATTCCGCGCGAAGCGGTCTGATCCAGGTATTGAACTGCTGAGACGGCAATTCGCTCTGCAACTGTATGAGACATTTGTCCCAAACCGATTCCGGCACACTGAACTCCATACGGTGAGAACACTGCGCAGACGCGAACGGCCCCGTCATTTAAAGCTGACCCGGTTTTACATTCCATTTGTTGACCAGTCATCCGCCGAAAAGGTCGGGAGTTCGAATACTGCTGGATTGAATATCTGATTGGCGTCGTTGCCAGGCATTAACCTGGAAGCCGTTTGCACTCCGATCCCTTTTCCACATCCCCGACAGCCCGTGCGCGGAGATTAAAGTGAGGAGTTACTATCACGTACCAGTCCTGGACGACTTATAAACAGGAAATCTCAAAAAGATGATTTTTGTGCCAGCCCTTCCATTCAAAGGGCGCTCATCATAAAGATGTTCAACAAACTTATCCACAGTACAAATTCATAAAACCGGAAGTCGCTCGTGCAAAAAGCGCTTATTTTATAGATTCCGTTAAAGCAGTGGCTGAGAAGCGAGCTGTAACCCTCTCAAGTTGTCGACAGCTATTCTAACTTATCCAAGGCAAAATATCCTGTGGATAACTCTGTGAATATCTTGGAGATAACTTGTAGATTACTTATTTACCAGGTACGGGCCGGCTCCAAACCGGTCCATCTTCCACAAACTGCCCACAGAGACCATCACGCGGTTGCAATTCACAGGGCTCTTCTATATCATCGCGCGTCCCATTAGCCTGGGGTGCCAGGCATCGTACCCGTTTTTGTCCCAGATACCTTAGGTACCAACGCTATGAAAAGAACATTCCAACCAAGCATTCTGAAGCGCAAGCGAACTCACGGCTTTCGCGCCCGTATGGCTACCAAGAACGGTCGCGCCGTTCTGGCACGTCGTCGTGCCAAAGGCCGCAAGAGATTGGTTGCCGCCTAACCCGCATCAGGGTCATGGGCACCCGGTTTTTCCGGCACGCCGGCCTTGGCATCCTGACGGTTTAGCGATCACCTCTCGCCAGCATTGCATTGTATCTTGGCAGAACCTGGCCTCTGCTTGACGGAGGCCGGAGTCTCGCACACTTTTTTCACCGTCCGTCGAGGTCTCGACGTTTGACCGAAACCACAGCCAGCGTCATCAGCACCAGCAGTCTTCCCGCTGTTGCTGCACCATTGACCTTTCCGTTCGGCAAAGCGCAGCGACTGCTTACGCCAGCCGACTACACGGCGGTATTCAAGCAGGCGACTACCCGTGTCTCCCATCCCAGCTTTCTAATACTGGTACGACGCAATGAGCAGACGCACCCACGCCTGGGGCTTGTGGTCGCAAAAAAATACGTCAAGCGAGCCAATCAACGTAATCTGATCAAGCGAATGGCGCGTGAGTCGTTTCGCCTCCAGCAGCACCATCTTCCTTCAATAGATGCTATAGTGCTCGCCCGACGGGGAGCCGGTGAATTCAGCAGTCATGAACTCTTGGCAATATTCAACGGATTATGGAAACGCATCAGCAGACAAGCCCAACAGCGCGCCGGCTAAGTCCAGGCGTTCAGTTTCTTCGGGGCTTGATCCGAGCCTATCAGATAACGCTCAGCCCTTTAATGGGTGCCCATTGCCGCTTTGAGCCCACGTGCTCAACATTCGCGCTGGAAGCACTTCAGGTACATGGGGTTGCTCGAGGCACGAGGCTTGGCGTGATGCGAATCTGTCGTTGCCATCCGTGGCACCCGGGCGGTTACGATCCGGTTCCCCCCGCCTCATCAATCAACAATCATGACGGTACACACACACCATGAAAACCGATTGGCTGCGCACCGGCCTTATTGCCGGCATTGCGTTCCTGAGCTTTTTGCTTGTCATCCGCTGGAACTCTTTTCAAGAAGCACGGGTTGAAGAGGCCTCCTCAGAAATTTCGGCTACGGCGCCTGCAAATGTTGCTGCTACCGACGCGGTTCCAACCGCTGTCAGTCTGGATGAATTGCCATCTGCCACCGGCTCCACACTGCCTGCTGCAAGCCCGTCGCAGAACGGGCTCTCCACAAGCACTGCGCTGGTGCACGTCAAAACGGATGTTCTGGAAGCCTGGATCGATCCGGTTGGCGGCGACCTTGTAAAGGTCGCGCTACCTACGTTTTATGCAAAGATCGATACGCCGGACCAACCGTTCGTTCTGCTGAATCAGACGGGCAGCCATACCTATATCGCCCGTAGTGGTCTGGTGGGTCAGAATGGTACTGACAGCAACAGTGCCGAGCGACCGACTTTCGCAGTGGCCAAACAGGACTTCGTCCTGTCCGAAGGCGAAGAGTCGGTCTCGGTCGATCTGGTTTATCAACAAACTGAACAGGTACGTATCATCAAGCGCTTTACATTCAATCAGGGCAGCCACCTGGTCGATATGAGCTATCTGGTGGAAAACAATAGCGCCGAGCCCTGGAACGCGCAGATTTACGGGCAGATAAAACGCGACGATTACAATCCCCATACCGCTACAGGATTCGGCCTGCAGCCTTTTGTTGGCGCCGCAACGTCCACACTTGAAAAGAATTATCAAAAGCTGTCTTTCAAAGACCTGCGCGACGAAAAGTTCGCACACGAACGTGAAGGCGGCTGGGTGGCCATGGTCCAGCATTATTTCCTCAGCGCCTGGATTCCTCCGGCCGATGAAAAAGTCCGTTATGAGATATTCGCCGGCAAAGATCAGCAGATGTATTACATGCAGTTCGCCGGCGTGCAGCTGCAGGCGCCACCCGGTGAAACCGCGCAGAAAACTATCGGGTTCTATGCCGGTCCGAAACACATCAAGGAACTCGAGCAGATCTCCCCTTACCTCGATCTGGTTGTCGATTACAGCTTTCTGTGGTGGATCGCAAAACCCCTGTTTTACATCCTCGATGCCATCCACGGTGTCGTTAACAACTGGGGGTTCGCGATTATCCTGTTGACCATGCTGGTGAAACTGATGTTCTTCTATCCGTCAGCAACAAGTTATCGTTCCATGGCCAAGATGCGCAAAATTCAGCCGCGCATGGCGGATCTTAAAGCGCGCTATGGCGACAACCGGCAGAAGTTCTCGACGGAAATGATGAAACTTTACAAGGATGAGAAGGTTAATCCGCTCAGCGGCTGCCTGCCGATCATCATCCAGATGCCCGTCTTCCTGGCGTTGTACTGGGTGTTGATGGAAAGTGTTGAACTTCGTCACGCGCCATTTATTTTATGGATTCAGGATCTTTCCGTAAAAGATCCGCTTTTCATTCTGCCAATCATCATGGGCGCAACCATGTGGATCCAGCAGAAACTCAATCCAACGCCGCCGGACCCGATGCAGGCGAAAATCATGCAGATCATGCCGGTATTTTTCACGTTTCTTTTCCTGTTTTTTCCGGCGGGGCTGGTGCTGTACTGGGTTGTCAACAACACGCTGTCAATCACCCAGCAATACTTCATTACCCGCAGTATTGAACGAGGCTAGTAGAAGCCATGCAGACGATCGCCGCTATCGCCACCGCACCGGGTCGGGCGGGCGTCGGCATCGTCCGGGTTTCCGGTCCTCAGGTTACGAACATTGCCGAGCAGCTGCTTGGCTTTATTCCCCAACCGCGCGTTGCCCACTACTGCCGTTTCCTTGCGCCTGACGGTGCCACCCTCGATCAGGGCATCGCGCTGTTTTTTGCTGGGCCGCATTCTTTCACCGGTGAAGACGTCCTGGAACTGCAAGGCCATGGCGGTCCGATTGTACTGGACATGCTGCTTGAAGCCATCCTGAAGGCAGGCGCCCGCCTCGCCCGACCCGGAGAATTTTCCGAGCGCGCGTTCCTCAATGAAAAAATCGATCTCGCCCAGGCGGAAGCCGTCGCGGACCTGATCAATGCCAGTTCCCGGCAAGCGGCAAAACAGGCCCTGAATTCCCTGCAAGGTGAATTTTCCAAAGAAATCCAGAAGCTGCTCGAAGCGCTGATCAACCTGCGCATGTATGTGGAGTCCGCCATCGATTTTCCCGAAGAAGAAGTCGATTTTCTGGCTCAGGGACAGGTGATTGCTCGGACACAGAACCTGGTGCATCAGGTGGATCGGGTGTTGCACCAGGCACAACAAGGCGCACTGCTGCGCGACGGAATGAAAGTCGTCATCCTCGGCCAGCCCAACGCCGGCAAATCGAGCCTCCTTAACGCACTTGCAGAACGCGATATCGCCATTGTCACCGACATCGCTGGCACCACCCGCGACCTGCTGCGCGAACAGATCAGCATCGACGGCATGCCCCTGCACCTCATCGATACCGCCGGCATTCGCGCCACCGAAGACCCGATTGAATTGCTGGGCATGGAACGGGCCTGGCGGGCGATCGACGAAGCCGACCGCATCCTGCTGATGGTTGACACCACCGATCCCCAGCAACTGGATGTTCACAAAGTCTGGCCACAACTGCTGCCGGATCACGAATCAAAACTCACGGTTGTCTACAACAAGACCGACCTCAGCGGCTACGGGCCGTCAGCCGATAACCCGTTCACCACCCTGCCCCTGTCCATAAAAACCGGCCACGGCCTGCAGGAACTGCGCGAGCACCTGAAAAAAGTCATGGGGCTCGAATCCACCACCGAAGGCGCCTTCAGCGCCCGCCGCCGCCACCTGGTGGCCCTGCAGAACACCCGAGATAACCTCCTGAACGGCCTCCAGCAACTACAAGAGTACTCTGCCGGAGAACTCCTCGCCGAAGACCTGCGAGTCGCTCAGGACCATCTGGGTGAAATCACCGGGGAATTTACTTCGGATGATTTGCTGGGTGAGATTTTTGGGACGTTTTGTATCGGGAAGTGATGCAAGCACTAACGAGTTAATTCACCAGCGTCCTGGAAGCCGCTATTCGCATGCAGAGCGTTTAATCCTTCGAATCCTCACTCCCGCACCTTCCCCCGCATCGCTTTGATCTTCCCTCTCAGACTCTTTTCATCCATGCGCTTGATCTTGGCAGCAGGCTTCGGTTTTGTGGGGCGGCGGTATTTGGGGACGTGGCTGGCGATCTGAATTAGCTCCCGCAATCGCTGCAGGGCGTCTTCCTTGTTTTTCTCCTGGGTGCGGAATTGCTGGGCCTTGATGACGATCACGCCATCTTTGCTAATGCGGGCGTCACGCAGGGCCAGCAGTCTGGTTTTGATGTCGTCCGGCAGAGATGAAGCGGTGACGTCAAAGCGCAAATGGATGGCCGACGAGACTTTGTTGACGTTCTGCCCACCTGATCCCTGGGCGCGAATTGCCGTCAGTTCCAATTCTTTATCGGGAATTACCAGGTCGCCTTCTATTTCCAGTCCCATTAGCTAGCTCCTTTGAGTCGTTCTGTTTCGGTTATGGCCGCCATTGTCCTCCAAATCACTTATCCCCACTACTCCACAACTTACGCACATCTTATGCACAGGATTCAGCCTTCACAAATCTTACGAATTGACTTTTCAACACGTTTTACACAGCTTATACACAGGTTATTCACGCCCATTTTTAAAATCGGATATTTTTAAATGTTACCCACAAGATACTCACAGCTTGTACAGGTATTATTCACAGCCTGGGGATAACTTATGTATAACCCGTTGATAAGCTGAGGATAATGTTAAAAGTTGTCCACAGATTACGTGCACGAAAATCAACACTGTGGAAAACTCCCGATTTTACCCACAGTTAATCCACCGGTTATCCCCGGGTTATTCAGGGGATATTCACAGGTTTATCCTTCGCGTAAGCTGATGATATTTAATGAGTAAATAGGGTTATCCACAGATTTTCGCTTCCTTAATAACAATAACAATAAATATATCTATTCTTAATTCTCATTATTTATATCCACAGCTCAATAAAATTTTTGTCGACCAATACGTGTGGATTTGTCCGTTTGGAACATTTGAATTCATGGACGATTTTTGTTCACCGGAGAAAAAAACCGTATAATGCCCGCCCGTTTTGTTTACACTCCCCCATTTCCCGGATCCGACCATGTTTTATCCACAAGCATTCGATGTCATCGTGATTGGCGGCGGCCATGCAGGCACCGAAGCGGCGCTCGCTGCAGCTCGCATGGGTTGCCAGACACTGCTGTTGACACACAACATCGAAACCTTGGGACAAATGAGCTGCAATCCGGCGATCGGCGGGATTGGTAAGAGCCATTTAGTCAGGGAGATTGATGCGCTGGGTGGAGCCATGGCAATAGCTGCCGATCATGCCGGCATCCAGTTTCGAATCCTTAACAGCCGCAAAGGCCCCGCCGTGCGGGCGACACGGGCGCAGGCGGATCGCATTATTTACAAGGCGACTGTTCGCCATTTGCTCGAAAACCAGCCGAATCTCTCCATTTTCCAGCAGGCAGTGGACGATCTTATCGTGGAGGGTGAGCACGTAGCCGGGGTTGTCACCCAGATGGGCGTCAAGTTCAAAGCCCGCTCGGTGGTGCTGACGAGCGGTACGTTCCTGGGGGGACTTATCCACATAGGCCTGGAGCGGCACGCTGGCGGCCGGGCCGGGGATCCCCCCTCTCTGGCGCTGGCGCAGCGACTGCGGGAATTGCCATTGCAGGTGGATCGACTTAAGACCGGAACACCTCCCCGGATTGATGCTCGCAGCGTCCACTTTGATCAACTCGAAGAACAATGGGGCGATACACCGACGCCGGTCATGAGCTTTCTCGGAAAGCCGACAGACCATCCGCGGCAGGTTTGCTGCTGGATCACTCACACCAACACGCGCACCCACGACATTATTCGCGGCGGCCTGGACCGGTCCCCCATGTTTACGGGGGTAATTGAGGGCATAGGGCCACGCTATTGCCCGTCCATTGAAGACAAGGTCCATCGCTTTGCCGATAAGGACAGCCATCAGATATTTATCGAGCCCGAGGGTTTGACCACCCATGAGCTGTACCCCAACGGTATTTCTACCAGTCTCCCCTTCGATGTACAGCTGGAGTTGGTGCGATCGATCAAGGGCTTTGAAAATGCCCACATTACCCGACCGGGTTACGCCATCGAATACGACTATTTCAATCCGCAAGGTTTAAAACCGAGCCTGGAAACCAAAACCATCGGGGGTCTGTTTTTTGCCGGCCAGATCAACGGCACAACCGGGTATGAAGAAGCCGGCGCACAGGGGCTGCTGGCTGGTCTCAACGCCGCGCTGAGTACCAAGGATCAGGCGCCATGGTGTCCGGGGCGGGAGCAGGCGTATATGGGCGTTCTGGTGGATGACTTGATCACCCTGGGGACTCGCGAGCCCTACCGGATGTTTACCAGCCGGGCTGAATATCGTCTGCTTTTGCGCGAAGACAATGCAGATGCCCGTTTGACCGAGAAAGGTCGGGAACTCGGACTGGTGGACGATAGGCGCTGGGAGCGGTTCTGCACCAAGCAGGAAATGCTCGCGCAAGAACAGGCACGCCTGCAGCACACCTGGATACAGCCGGGGTCGCCCGAGGCCCTGCAGCTCCAGCCCAAGCTGACGTCCCAGCTCGCCCGGGAGTATTCCCTGCTGGATCTGCTCAAACGCCCCGAGCTGAGCTACGCTGATCTCGGCGAACTGAAAGGCGTCGCTGTGGCCGACCCCGAGGTGGCGGAACAGGTCGAAATCCTGGCGAAATACTCCGGTTATATCGACCGCCAGCAAGAAGAAATCGAACGGCTGAAAGCGAACCAGGCGGTGACCATTCCCGAGGACTTCGATTACAGCCAGATCGAGGGATTGTCTAACGAAGTCAAACAGAAACTTGCGGCCCAGAGACCGGACAGCCTGGAACGGGCAGGGCGGATCCCGGGGATCACACCGGCGGCGGTGTCGCTGTTGCTGATCACATTAAAGAAGCGCGGATTAATCAGGCGTGCAGTCGTTGGTGGCTGATAACGGCAGAGTCGGCAAAGCTTGATGGAGCAGCCATTGACGGAACAGCGACTGGATAGCGGCCTGGCCGAGCTGAAACTGTCAGTTTCAGAAAGCCAGAAAGGACAGTTGCTCGCCTACCTGCAACTTTTCCACAAATGGAACCGCGCTTACAATCTGTCGGCGATTCGGGAGTTGCCGGATATGGTGACCCGACACTTGCTGGACAGCCTCGCGATCGTGCCGTACTTGCCCTGCAGAAGCGGCTCCAGAATTATCGATGTCGGTACCGGCGGAGGTCTGCCGGGAGTGCCTCTGGCAATTCTGAATCCGGGCTGCCAGGTGATCGCGCTTGACAGTATCGGGAAGAAAACCCGCTTTTTGCATCAGGTCAAAACTGAATTGGGTCTCGCCAATCTGACCGTCGTGCATTCGCGGGTTGAACAATACTCACCAGAACAACCCTTTAATGCGGTAGTAAGCCGGGCCTTCACCAATCTTCGGGATTTTGCGACGCTGTGCAGCCATCTGCTGGCCCCCGACGGTCGCCTCTGGGCGATGAAGGGTGACTTCCCCAAGTCGGAGTTGCAGGATGTGCAGCAATTGTGTGAGCTGGATTGTGTTCACTACCTCAAGGTGCCTGGACTCGACGCCAAACGCTGCCTTATTGTGCTAAATCCGCAACGTTTCTAAAAAGACCGGGTAAACCTGGCAATAAAATGTGGCAACATCGTGGCACATTTACTCAATGCGCATTTCAGGCACAACGACTACTCGTGGCACAACTGTTACTCGTGGCAAACCTACAGAGAGCTGACCCGTGGCAATAATCTACGCAATTACCAATCAGAAAGGCGGGGTCGGCAAGACCACCACCTCGGTGAACCTCGCCGCTTCTCTGGCAGCGACCCGCAAAAAGGTTCTGTTGATTGACTCTGATCCTCAGGGTAATGCCACCATGGGTGCCGGCGCCGACAAGAA
>CAZXLJ010000063.1:0-19195 GCA_964641175.1 uncultured Cellvibrionaceae bacterium | reverse complement strand
GACCTACGGCTTGTAAGGCCGTCGCTCTCCCAACTGAGCTAACCACCCGATAGGGTGGCGCGCATTCTACAGGAAAGCTTCTACCTGTCAACGGCATCCGATGTGATCTTTACTCGATATCTACACCTATGAATGAACCATCATAGACGACGTTATAAAAAGTCAGGCATGGGAGTATGCCCGAAAGAACGCCTTGTGCTCTGCCGGTATGCAGATCGAATGCGATTCCATGTGATCTGCAAATAATCTGCTCGTTTGTCAGATTGCCCGTCGCGAGTGGTGCGTCCATATGCGGGCATCGATTTTCGATGACATAGTGATTTCCGCCGGACTGTATGAGCAAAATTGATTTATTTTTGACCCGGAATGGCTGAAGGTATCCATCATAGAGATCATGCAGGCTTGCCAGAGACTGAAATGTCATAAAGCTTCTCTCCTATCATTCTTGAACCAGGATCAAGCTAACTCATAAACCTGTCTTGGCGGCAGCCCGGGGCAATCAATTATTCTAGCTCCGCTCACCCGGTAAGATTACACGATCACTCGACCCGCTTCAGGCCCGCCTTCACAGGCCCCGGACTCGTCAAACTGTTCGGTTTTGAAATGTCCCACGGGCTTCTTCCGCTGATGAATCTATGGCTTGGACGAATTCGCAGCTTGCCAGGATGCTTCGTTTGCGCGAAGGTGGTAGGCAACTCTTGCGGAGACAATCCTGGTCAGACGCTGGTGCTGACGCATTCATTCTGTCCTGCTTGAAAAGACGCACGTAAGCTTGCAAATTCAAATTCGACGCCTAAGATCCACGACGGCTGCATCAGTCTCGGTGAGTAGTTCACGAGACGGCACTGTGATTACAGGAGCAATATATGGACGTTCTTCGCGGAAGGAAATCCGGTTTTTCGTTCCATAGAGTGAAATCGTTGCTGTCTCCGCTCCCAAGCAGGAACATATAGAGAAAAGCCTTGCGCACAGCGCTCACCGCCGCACGTTGCGACGGTCAGTTCTACTGCTTAATAGCTAAAATTCACCACCTTTTACCACGCTTATCTCGCGGGTCAAACCGTCAAAGGCCGAAGGCTAGCATTGATAAATTCCAGTTTCAGATCATCAAACGTGTGAACGGCGGGAAACTGAGGGAACTGGTCGATCACATTTTGCGGTGCATGGAACAGTATGCCGGCATCTGCTTCTGCCAACATTGTAGTGTCATTAAAAGAATCGCCTGCAGCAATTGTGCGGTAATAAAGAGTCTTGAACGCACAAATTGCCTGCCGTTTGGGATTCGCCTGACGCAGATTGTAATCCACTACAGCACCCTGCTCGTTCACGGTAAGCTTGTGACATAAAAGCGTCGGATACCCTAATTGCGCCATCAAAGGGCCAGCGAATTCATAATAGGTATCAGAAAGAATGACCACCTGGAATCGCTGCCGCAACCAATCCAGGAATTCCTTCGCACCGTCCAGCGGGGTTAGCGTGGCAATTACTTCCTGAATTTCCCGAAGCCCCAATTTGTGCTTTGCCAGGATCTCCAACCGCATGCGCATGAGCTTATCGTAGTCCGGCACGTCCCGAGTTGTAGCTCGAAGCGCCTCTATCCCGGTCTTCTCCGCAAACTTTATCCAGATTTCTGGTATTAACACCCCTTCCAAATCAAGGCACGCGATTTCCACTACACACTCCTCAGAAGTTCCGGCATTCAGCCGCAAAAAGTTCGATAATCTAGCGATTCGGCGGGTGCTTAGCAAGCCCGCACCACGACGCTCCCGCCTTGGAGATGCACTTACCGCCCTCTTATGCCATCTGGTTATAGTTCTATAGCTGGCTAATATTTCTCTTGGACATAACGCTTTGCTATGCTTCTTCAATAGCCGATCCACACTCGGCATTCCAGCACCGCAGTAGAGGCCGACATGACGAGCGACAGTCAGATTATTCAAACCGATCAATTATTTCAGCGGAAAACACCGCAGCAGATCATTCAGTTTGCATTGGAATCTTTCGACAGAATAGCCATCTCTTTCAGTGGAGCGGAAGATGTGGTACTCATCCACATGGCCGCACAGCTCACCAAAGACTTCCAGGTTTTTAGTCTTGACACGGGCCGCTTACACCCTGAAACGTATCGCTTCATTGATGAGGTGCGACGTCGCTACCAGGTCAGTATCGACGTCCTTGCTCCCGATGGTGAATCCGTTCGCAGGCTGGTCAGCACTAAAGGACTTTTCAGTTTTTACGAGGACGGGCATAACGAATGTTGTGGTATCCGCAAAATAGAGCCGTTAAGAAAGAAACTGCAAACTCTGGATGCCTGGATAACCGGCCAACGGAAAGATCAGAACCCAGGCACCCGCGGACACATTCCCATCGTACAGGAAGACCATACTTTCGCGCGTCCGGGAGAGATCCTCACAAAATTCAATCCACTTGCGAACTGGAGTTTGACCCAGGTCTGGGATTACATCCGGGCTTACGACGTCCCCTTTAATCCGTTGCACGAACGTGGTTTTGTATCGATCGGCTGCGAACCTTGTACCCGCCCTGTCACGCCCGGACAGCATGAGCGGGAGGGACGCTGGTGGTGGGAAGATGCAACCAAAAAAGAGTGCGGTCTGCATGTGAGTAATATAAAGGAACCCATCTCAAGGGTCGGCTGACTTCGATAAATGGCTCCGCATCCCGCGTTTTTTGAGTCGCCCGCTTCAGGGCGGACATCGGTGTATGTATCTAAAGCCACAACCCCCGCTTCTACGACTGGCGGTTGTGGCTGCACGCCATCTCAATAAACCGGCAGTTCTACTCCCGCGAACAGCTCGTCCAGTTCCATTTTTGAGTGGCAGTTGAAAGCCTGATTTACCACGTCTCGGGTTAGGTGGGGGGCGAATTTTTCAATGAATTCATACATAAAGCCCCGTATAAACGTGCCGCGTCGAAAGCCGATCTTGGTGATGCTGGCTTTAAACAGGTGACTGGCATCCAGCGCAACCAAATCCGAATCATCACCCGCTTTATAGGCCATCTTCGCAACGATACCGATACCCAGACCAAGACGAACATATGTTTTGATTACGTCCGCATCGGCGGCTGTGAAAACAACTTTAGGAGCCAGGCCGTATTCGAGAAACGCCTCATCCAGCTTTGATCGGCCGGTGAATCCGAATACATAAGTCACTATGGGATATTTTGCTACGTCTTCTAGAGACAGCTTTGATATCTGCGTAAGTGGATGGTTTTTAGGAACTAGCACGCAGCGGTTCCAGCGGTAACATGGAAGCATGATCAGATCGCTGAACAGTTCCAGAGCTTCGGTCGCCACAGCGAAATCCACCGAGCCGTCAGCGGCCATTTCTGAAATTTGCATCGGCGTCCCCTGATGCATATGCAAAGACACATCCGGATACTTTCTGATGAAGTCTCCAATGACTCTCGGTAATGCATACCGTGCCTGGGTATGAGTGGTGGCAATAGACAGACTGCCCTTTCGCTCATTGCTGAACTCCTGGGCAACTTGCTTGATACTCTCAACTTTCCGCAGGATCTCGCCCGCAGTTCGCAAAATTGCTTCTCCCGCCGGGGTAATGCGCGTCAAGTGCTTGCCGCTTCTGGAAAATATTTCCACCCCCAGTTCGTCTTCCAGCAATCGGATCTGCTTACTGATACCCGGTTGTGAAGTGTAAAGGCTCTGGGCCGTGGCAGAAACATTGAGGTCGTGGTGAGCGACCTCCCAGATGTATCTCAACTGCTGCAGTTTCATATGCCCTCCGGATGGCGGCGGTAGACATTCGAAATAATCAGATCAGAGGCCGACCTGCTATTTGATTATAAAAATATAAAAAAATATTCTCAGGAAGAATAGACTGAAATCTGAGGAGTTTCCAACAACTAATATAAATCTAGCACTGCTCAGAAGGTTTGCTTACAAAAAAAGCGGCAGATATACTCTTCTGCATTGGAGCCGAGCCCGTCCGATGGATTTGCCGTCCGCCTCATGGAACGAGAGAAGTCTTTACATAATACCGTCGTCAAGTCTCGTCTGGAGTGCCGAAAGCCTAGCTGGCGGTACAGAACTGCACTTTACAGCTGCATAAATTTGGGGCGGAGCCCTCTGTCCGGCGTGGTAATCTGGGGTTAATCAGCCTCTCGAGACACTTGCGACCTTCGGAAGCTGGTACCTTTTTTACGCTCGAGCACTTCCGAAATTGTTTGCCTAGAACTTATAGCGGCTCGTCAGCTTCCGCGCTGAGGACGTGACTCGGCGGTGGCCCCGCCATAAAATGATTCCGGGCTCATCATGGGGATCATGTATACCGGCGTTCTCGCAAGGTGCAGTACTTTCGCCGCGACCGATCCTAGAATCCTTCCGTCCATTGAATTGATACTGTGACTTCCGATGATGATCAAATCGCATTGGCAACGTTCAGCCTCATTCAATATCGCAGTTGACGGCTGTCCAACTAGCACACTGATATCCGCCACCCGGTTGATTAGGCGAGCATTGTCGAAAGGCTCTCTGATCAGGATCTCGAATATGTTTTCCCTAAGTGTTTCAAGTAACCCCTTGATGTGTGGAGTGTTCAAAACTTCTTGCTTGACCTGCTCGGAACAGTGACTTCTCACCACCGCAATCGTCAACTCCTCCAGCGGCGGCACCACGTGAACGATATGGATATTTGCCTCAAAGCGAGACGCCAAGGCCTCGACATGTAGAAGACTGTAGGGGGTAAATACGCTTAGATCGGTCGCGAACAGTATTTTTTTTATCATTGTCCGCCTCCGACAAGGAACTCGGGGCGTAAAAACGCCAAAACGACTGAGCCCATAAACGTCATGCCACTTGCAAATCGAAGAATCATGTTCCAAGACTAGCAGCGGTGCCAGCCACCGCATTCAAAATTCCCGATTATCCGACGAGCGACCGAAGGCTTCAGACGTGTCAAAACCAGATCAACCCTGGTTATCACCGCCCGCCTGATTAACGATCCCATGCGGAACATGTCCAGTTGAGATCAAGGACCTGGCACGTTCGCAATGGAGCGGCTGATCATCAAAAAACACATCCGCTCCATAGGCTTTCAGAAATGCCGTTTTGTCCAGACCGCCCAGAAACAGCGACTCGTCTATACGGATATCCCAAGCCCGCAATGTACGTATCACTCGCTCGTGAGCCGGTGCGGATCGAGCGGTCACCAGCGCGGTTCGAATGGGACAAGCATCTCTGGAAAACTCTTTTTGCAGTAAATGCAATGCAGAGAGAAACGACTTGAACGGCCCACCAGTCAGGGGCGTGAACGCAGATTCGGACTCACTTCGAGCAAACGCCTCCAGTCCCTGCAGTTTGAAGACCTGCTCTGCCTCATCTGAAAAAAGTACTGCATCGCCGTCAAAGGCGAATCGAAGCTGATCCGCAGCCTGCTGGTCCTTTTTGGACGTCAGCAAGGTGGCCGCGGCCACCCCGCTCTCCAATGCCTGTATCACGTCATTCGCGTCCGTAGATAAAAACAAATGGCAGTTGAACGCGGAGATGTACCGGTACGGACTCTCGCCTCCGCAGAAAGCGGCGCGAGAAATGTTCAAACCATAATGCTTGATTGAGTTGAACACGCGTAACCCGGTATCTGCGGTATTGCGCGAGAGCAATATTACCTCGACCCGAGGATCCCCCTTTAGCAGATCGTTAATCCGCAACAGTTTCTTTACCAGGGGAAATGCTTCACCGGGCCCCAGAGGGCTATCTTCGAGTTCAATTTGGTACCGCGAGTAAGCATCCAGACCTTCGGATTTAAACACTTCATGGCTTTCATCCAGATCGAATAAAGCTCTTGATGACAATGCAATAACAAGTTTATTTCCGAACATTTTGGCCATGCCGCCCTCGACCCCTCTGCCAAATGGCTTCTTCGAGATTCAATGTAGAGGCTTCGGTCTCTCGGTAGCCGAGCCAGAGCTAACCATTCGAAATCGATACACTGTCCTGCATTAAGGTATCGCGGTCCGGAAACAGCCCGAATGCGCCCCCGGTGTGCATAAAGACCACATTGGTGAACCGACCAAGACGACCCGATCGAATCTCGTCCAGCATTCCGAAAAACGCTTTGCCGGTGTATACGGGATCAAGCAATAGCCCCTCAAGTCTAGCCACAAGACCGATCGTCTCATACACGTCCGGATCAGCGAGCCCATATCCTCTGCCTATATACCCATCATTGACGTCCAGCTCAAGCGGGCCAGCAGGCAAAGATAATGCGTATTTTTCGCACCAGTTATTCAGATCTTCTGCACCCTTTATCCGAAAATATGCCGCGCTATCGCACACTGCATAGCCTCGTACCGCGACCTCCGGCTGGAAGTATGACATACCCAAAGCAAGGCCGACGTGAGTGCCGCCGGAACCAGTGGCACAGCAAACCAGGCAACTTTCGAGTCCATGTTTGTGCAGATCTGACACCAATTCAGACGCGGCGTTGACATAACCCCACAACCCTACTGCATTACTGGCGCCTGTGGGAATCTCATACGCCGAGAGCCCTTGGGCTGCGTACTGCTCTTTCCAGAAACGAAAATGTTCCTTCAAACGACCCCAGGTTGCTATTGGATAATAAGAACATTGTGCACCAGCTAAAGCGGCAAGCAGGGTATTGCCATCTCTAACCTCTGGCTCTCTGCCTCTCAAAATAAGATGACATCTAATTCCAAGCCGCGCCGCGACGAAGGCAGTGGCGCGACAGTGATTCGACTGGATGCCACCGCACGTGATGAGAACATCAGCCTTTTGCTGAATCGCTTCCGCAGCGGAATATTCGAGCTTACGGATCTTATTACCGGTCAGCTCCAATCCCGTCAGGTCATCGCGCTTTACCCATATTCGCGGCCCCCCAATATATTGAGAAAGTCGATCCAGTGGATAAAACGGTGTGGGTAACTGAGCCAGATGAATTCGCGGGACGGAGGCTGGAGGAATTGTGGATGGCAGCATTGTGAATCAATCAAGGCTGTAAGCTTCGCAGGACTGCCGGGCGTGCTACCGCCCGGATGAGCTTTCGAAAATGAATCGAGACGGCCGTCTATACAGCTTTTATCGTTCCTTTGGGCAGTACGGCGTGGACCGCGACCTTCTGGAATTTCAAATGGACATTGTTGCCGACATCCACCGTCAGATATGCTTCACCGACTTCTGTTATTCGGCCCAGCATCCCGCTGGCCATGACCACTTCATCTCCCTTCGACAATCCCTCCACCAACTGTTGATGTTCCTTTTGGCGCTTTCTTTGCGGACGGATCAAAATAAAATACATCAGGACAAAAAGTCCACCCAGCATTGCAAACTGGGCGATGCCTCCACCTGGAGGTGCGGCAGTTTGGGTCTGGGCAACTGCACTGGATATAAAAAAAGACATAAATCAGCCTATATAAAAATCAACTTGATCGAGCGTGCTAAATGTACCCGTTTTGCTGTCGAGGAGCAATTGCGAAGGAAGTGCGGACTCGCTTGATATTCTGGCGGTTTGCCGCTTTCGAAGGGAATCAAGGCCCGTGGGAGCAGGACGCCGCCACGGGTGGGAACCGCCGTTAGACGTAATCTCTGAAGAGCTTTCGGAAAGCACTCGGTGACAACCCCGTCCACCGCTTGAACGCGTTGGTGAAACTGGTTCTGTCAGAAAAGTCCAAAGATGCAGAGATGCTGTCAATGCTCTGCTGTTGCTTGATGAGGTAATCGATGGAGTGATGAAAGCGGACCTGATCCCGCAAATCAGCAAAACTGATGTCTTGCTGCTGCAGCCGGCGCTGCAAGGTTCTTTTAGACAGATTTAGCTCATCGGCGATATGACCGATACTCATCGGTGCATGTCCAACGCGTCGCTGGAGAACTTCGACCACCCGCGCAGGCACGCCGTACACTTCCGGCAAGCGTGCTTGCTGGAGGTATTCATCCAGAGTTTTTACGGAACCCATCGCAAGCATGGCCTGATCGGTCATCTTGCGCTGAGCCTGAGATTTTTGAAGATCTACCATACAGGCCACTCCTTCAGCCAATAACTCAATTGTTTCAATATCTTGTGCTGTAAAGTCTGCATTCCGACGCCCTCCGGAGAACAGGCACATTACCAAGGGATCAGTCGTTTCTGGATTGATCAACGCCCCAAGATACGCGTTAATATCGACGCCATTATACGCAAACCCTTCGTTGTATTCACCTACCTTTCCCTGTATTTGATAGCTGCATGGCTTTTTTGTATCGAAAATCACCGCTGCTGGGGATTTGTCAATGGCGATGTGCTGGCCGATAAAGTACCGGTCCGACGTATCCTCGACGCCCGCCGCACAATGAACTTCGGCGACCTGATGTGACAGACGTCTCAATAACAATGCATAATCCAGATCCAGCAACCTGCATCCGCTAGTCAGGATTTCTTGAAGACCCGAATTATCGGAGAGATTTCTTGTCGCCTGTACAAATGCCATATAGAGGTGTTTTGCATTACTTTCCGAGAGCGCGCCAGCGTATCCGGTCGAGTACGTTTCTCCGATGTGACGCTTGGTGGCTTGTTGATCAGCGATAGACTTCAAAGCGGTATACCTTATATATCCGAGTTAGACGTTACTGGATCAGCGGGACAGCCTTATCCCTTAACAGCCTCAATCGTCCGGCGATTTTCGGCAGCGTGCAAAAGACATCACGATCTCAAGCACTATTGGTTAGCATGTTAACTCAACACAGCAATGACTGGGTACTGAATGAGTTCTAAAGGTTTAAAATCCTTGAATAACTGGGTGCTATGACTGACTGGAGCTTTGACAAGCACACGTCATAATACGGGCGGTAGTTTCGAAGCGCCCAAGTCCATACGAAACATTAGGCCCCCTATAATAGACAGATCTGTCTATTTTGGATACGAAAAATCGTGCTTGATCGACGCGGACGTCGCAACCGCGGCAGATATTGAGATTTGCCTATGGGAAATGAGGAAGGCTATTGCGGAAACAGGCCGGATGCGTACAAACAAAGCGAGGCAATAACGCTTCCGGGCGAGCAAATTTGTTCTGTATCGGAAAATCAATCTGTCGGCTTGCGACAGGATTGATGAACTGTGTTTTATTGGCAGGCTGGCCGAAGAAAAGATACACGGCGATCCGCCAGTTCATACCATCTTTCGCATCACCTCAAAAATCAGAAAGCCATTCAAGCAAATCCGTGTGATGACTTCGCGAATTTACTTTACGAGCGATATGCAATATGGCTCCGCCTTCATCAATAATAAAAGTTTGTCGAAGAACTCCAAAGAACTCTCGTCCCATGAATTTCTTCGGCGCCCATACGCCATAGTTTTCGGCCACCTGGTGCTCAGGATCGGACAACAAGTCAAACGTTAATCGATACTTGTCGGAAAACTTTCTCAGTTTGACCCTCGGATCCGGACTGATTCCGAAGGCCACAGCATTGCGCCTGGCGAGTTCAGCCTGAATATCACGTATCCCACAAGCCTGGAGAGTACAGCCAGGCGTCAAAGCTTTCGGATAAAAATAAAGAACGACATTTCTGCCGCGCAAGGCCGTCAACTCTACGATCCTACCGTCCTGATTCTCCAGAGCAAAAGCTGGAGCAAGATCACCTATCGCCAATTGAGCCATCGGAACTCCGCAGGTTATTGCAAGCGTCCTTCTCTTCTGAACGACGCCTGCAATAGCCCGTGTGTTTACCAGGGTTATTCAGGACGGTAACAGCGATTTGACCGCGTCACGCTCTTCTTTTAATTCCTGCTCGGTCGCCTGCATCTTTTTGCGAGAAAACTCGCTGATTTCAAGACCTTGCACAACTGACCATGCACCATTCCGACACTCACAGGGAACCGAATAAATTAGCCCCTCTTCAACCCCGTAACTCCCGTCACTATATACGCCCATGCTCGTCCAATCGCCTTCCGCCGTACCCAAAGCCCAGTCCCGCATATGACAGATGGCGGCATTAGCAGCTGACGCAGCACTGGAAGCGCCCCGAGCTGCAATAATTGCGGCACCGCGTTGTTGAACGGTCGGAATGAAGGTCGTTTCGTACCAAGAATGGTCAATTTTGTCGATCGCTAACTCACCATTAACTTGCGCATGGAAAAGATCAGGATACTGGGTCGACGAGTGATTCCCCCAAATCGTCAGTTTTTTAACTGCTGACAAAGGCACATTTAGCTTTTGACTCAGTTGTGTAACGGCGCGATTGTGATCGAGGCGGGTCATGGCGGTGAACTGTCGGGGATCAATCGAAGGCGCATTGCGCTGAGCGATTAGCGCGTTAGTGTTCGCAGGATTTCCTACCACCAGCACTTTTACATCGCGCGAGGCGTAATCATTGATGGCCTTACCCTGCACTGAAAAAATTGCTGCATTCGCCTCGAGGAGATCTTTACGTTCCATGCCGGGGCCACGCGGTCGAGCTCCGACCAGCAAAGCATAATCAACCTCCTTGAAAGCCACATTAGCATCATCTGTACAGATAATGTTTTGCAGCAACGGAAAGGCGCAGTCGTCAAGCTCCATGGCGACCCCTTTCAAAGCATTCATGGCTGGCGAAATCTCCAGCAACTGCAGTATGACTGGCTGATCCTTCCCTAGCATCTCTCCGGATGCGATGCGAAATAATAACGAATAACTGATTTGGCCTGCTGCGCCGGTGACGGCAACTCGTACGGGTGCTTTCACTTGGGGTCTCCGCTGACTGGGTAGGAACTGCATTTAAAGCGGGAGTCGGGGCTTTCCCACTGTTACGGGCGGCCATTATAAATAAAACAGCCGAAATGTCATCCAGCTTCAGGGGCCGCATCTCGTTGTATCAGCTTGACGCAACATACCGGCCTTTCAGCCCCTGGTAGATCTCGTCCTTGAACTGCAGACTATTGGCGTCAAGACTCCGCAGCAAATCCATCAGGTGCTCATTGTCTTCCCTGCCCTGCCAGACTTTGCGGTATTGACCCAGTTTGTACCCATGGTCCTGCCGAAAGAAGTTCAGTACATTTTTGCCAATGTAGCTCACATATAAATCTTTCATCGACAAATCCGCCACCCCCATCAACCGGGCGAAGGCTCCAACGTCGAATCGACGCTCTGACAGAACTTGCGCAGCGAAGGATTCGACCTCGGAGAGAAAATCACCGCGCTCCGTAGTCGTGGGGAAATATCCCGCGATCTCTTGCGCAAGGTCAGCGTGATCAGTACCCGATTCCAGCAGATCGCTCAGCCCGAAATGCCAAATGTCAACCAGCTCCAGCACCACCTGATCCCGATCCGGGGTTTGCTGCTTCCACCATTTCCAGCCGTAATGCTCCATGAGCTCTGCACATTCCACCCAAATGGCCCGATACCACTGATGTCCCTGGGTCCGCCACTGGGGATGAACCCGCTGATTGATTGTGTCCTGCAATTCAAGCATTGTCCGTATTTTATGGTGCATGGAACTTGTAACCTGTGTCGTTGGATGATAAAAAGCCAGAAGGCGGGCAGACGCGCCTTCCTGGTCCGTAACGGCTTGCGACTCCGACTTCTCAACAATAACGCGTCGGTGCGGATCTCGAGCACCCTGATAGCGTTTCAAAGGACCGATGTCAGACAAACCTGATGTAACCGAATCGTCAAATATTCATGCTCCTGCGACAGGTTCGATTGAGTCCGGAGGATTTTAGCATGCGCCTTTTGCAAGCCATTCATAACATCGACGTGGCGGCATTTGAATGGTGTCTGAAGCGAAAGAACCGGGAGTTCGCCGTACTGGTCGCGCGAGCAACTTCATTTAGCGCTGATGGCCCCTTCTATGTCATTGCGGGCCTGGGATTTCTGGCAGCGCAGAACTGGCATCTGGTCACCTTGCTCGCATTAGGGTTTTCAGTTGAGCGCGCCTGTTACTTCATTTTCAAAGGATTATTCAAACGCAATCGACCTCCAGCTGCCATCCCCGGATTCTGCAGTGTTATTGAGCCTACGGACCAGTTCAGTTTCCCGTCCGGCCATACATCGGCGGCATTTTTCGTAGCTTGCACTTTTTCCTTTGCATTTCCTTGGGCCGCCTGGTTTCTGTACCCGTGGGCGATATCGGTGGGCATGGCGCGGGTAATACTAGGAGTTCATTTCCCCAGTGATGTCATGGCCGGTGGAGGTCTGGGTTACTGTATTGCCGTTGCGCTGATCGCTCTGGTTCCGCCGATCTGAACTACCCCGTCAACGATCCTCCCGAACAGCGCGTTTAAAAAGTCTGAAAAAATTCTCAGACGTTTTTTCGGCGAGTTCTTCGTAATTGATACCTCTGAGGTCGGCAATGGATTTAGCCACATCTACCACAAATTTGGGTTCGTTTGAACGCCCACGGTGAGGAACCGGGGCAAGGTATGGTGAATCGGTCTCAACCAATAACCTCTCTAATGGGACCTTTCGGGCCACATCCCGCAATTCGTCCGCATTTTTGAAAGTAACGATTCCTGAAAGGGAAATATAATAATCCAGATCAAGGGCGGCCTTAGCCATTTCCCAAGATTCTGTGAAACAATGCATCACCCCGGCGGATCGCTGACTGCCATACTCTTTGATACAGGTGAGGGTGTCCTGTTGTGCGGCGCGCGAATGCACAATAACCGGCAGGTCCAGCTTTGCTCCCGCTCGCAAGTGCGCCGCAAAACTAGCCACCTGCGCATCCGCAGTGTCTTTGCTGTAGTGATAATCCAGCCCCGTTTCGCCGATCGCCACCACTTTGGAATGATCTGCCCAGGCAACCAGTTCATCTTCCACCATTACAGTATCGGTCACATCCGACGGATGAACGCCTACCGAAGCGAAGATGGATGGATCCGAACTGGCGATATCAAGAACAGAGTCCTTGTTTGCTGCACTGATGCAGACGCATAGAAAGTGGCTGACACCCGCTTCCCTGGCCGCCGCGACGGCGGCCGCTACGGAACCTCCGCATTGATCCAGCTTAAGGCGATCCAGATGGCAATGGGAATCGACAAGCATTTACAAACCCTCAAAACCGGCAAGCTTACCCCGATTGTAAGAAGGTTTCTATGATGTCGGGGTTACATTGTGTGGGTGGGCCGGTCTGACTCCAGTGATCCGGCCAGATAGGTTTCGATCTTTTTGGAGGCGGAATCATCTTCACCGCTGAACTGGACCCCAATGCCTGCAGCCCGATTTCCCTGGGCGCCTTTTGGGGTGATCCAGACGACTTTGCCAGCTACCGGTATCTTTTCCGGCTCGTCCATGAGATTGAGGAGCATGAATACTTCATCCCCGAGGTGGTAAGACTTGTTGGTCGGGATAAAAAGCCCGCCATTCTGTATGAACGGCATATAAGCGGCGTACAGCACCGCCTTGTCCCGAATGGTGAGAGACAAAATTCCATTACGCGCTCCCCCAAGACCCTGCATCATCGTAGCTCCGATTCCAAAGATATCCGCTCATCTACCAGCGCAGTTCCGGAACGTTCCTTCCGGCAAGCAGCAATAGATTTAACCTGAGACTAGTATGGTTCCAACCTGTGGATTTTTCAAAAATTGGAAGGGACGGGATCTGCTGCTGGAGGTTGCGTCCGCTTCCCCGCAGTTCCGACGAGGCGGCAGATTCACCATCCGGTCGACTCTGGCCGGCGAACCGTGGGCGCATGGGCCGCCTCCACTATTCCGACAGCCAGATCTGCGAGGAATATGTCTGGATTAAGGTTTGTTCCTCGCTGCAAACCAAGTTTTCGTTGCAGCAATGCTTGATACAGAGCGTGCAACCCAACCTCATCACAGGATGCAAACGCGCCTGGCCGGTCCACGGCTTCGTCCCTCGCCACGCGCTGCCTGATCGTGTTTGCCATAAGCTCAAGAAGTTCGTCGAGAACCCAGCCAACCTCCATTCCTGCCACGAACCGAGCAAAATCAATCTCGCCCGTTTCATCCTTCAGCAGGCGATCTACCGCACCATGAAGTGCTTTCCTTTTCTCAAATAAGCCAGCTTCCCGCCATTTAATGACCCGCAACGGGCGCCCCCGAGTCTGCTTCAGCCACAACACGTGGTTCTCAACATTCTGCTGAGCGAGCCAAGCGCCGGCCTCGCGCTGGCTCGGCACGGAGAGGGGGAAGTGTAAACAACGGCTTCTGATGGTAGGCAAAATACGAGCTGCCTGGGTCGTGACCAGAAAGAAGTAGCAATTTACACCCGGCTCCTCCAGTGCCTTCAAAAGTGCGTTGGCCGCATTGCGGTTCATTTGCTCCGCCGGGGTGATCAGCACCACCTTGGGTCCCCCCTGTTGGGAGGTTGCCGCCGCTACCTGTGTAATTCTGCGGATCTGATCAATCTTGATTGCTTTACCCCCTTCCTCAGGCTGGATCTGATGAAAATCGGGGTGGCCGCCGGATTGAAGCAATGCACAGGACTTACAGTGCCCGCACGAGCTCGCCCCGGATGCGCTGGTGCAGAGAAGATATTGACACGCCGCGAATGCCAGCTCCTCTTCTCCCACATCACCCGGACCGGTTATCAACACCGCATGGGGCAGCCTGGACTCATCCACCGAAGAAGTCAGTTGATTCCACGCATCTACAAGCCATGGAAAAGGCGGTTGGGCGAATAAACGGGTGTCTTGCGACATTGGTTTCCCCATAAACAATGAATGGATTACGAGGGTATAATCCGCCGGCCTCGGCCCGCTGGCGGATACTCGCACTGAAATGGAAGAAATTAATATAATCTATGCAGATTTGCACTGCCTGGTCGTCGACAAGCCGGCCGGCCTGCTTTCAGTGCCAGGAAAATTCGCTCAATCGAACGTGCTTGACGTTTTGCGCGTCCAGTTCCCCCATATTCGGCTCGTCCACCGACTGGACATGGCTACATCGGGGTTGATGGTTTTCGCGCTGAATCACCAAGCACAAAAGTCTCTTTCAGCACAGTTCGAGTTTCGTTCGGTGAAAAAGACCTACCATGCCGTCGTAACGGGTGTGGTGGCTGCTGACTGTGGTGAAATCAGTCTGCCCCTGGCTTGTGACTGGCCCAATCGCCCCAGGCAGCACGTCAACTGGCTGCATGGCAAATCGGCGCTGACCCGATATCAGGTCGTTTTCCGTACCCGCACTACAACTTCACTGATGCTGCACCCTCTCACCGGTCGTTCGCATCAACTGCGCGTCCATTGCCTGGCGATAGGCCATCCCATCGAAGGCGACTGTTTTTACGGTGGAGCCCCGGAGGAAGCTCGACTGAAACTCCATGCGACATCCCTGAACTTTGAGCATCCCATAACCCTTCAAAGAATGGAGTGCGTCAGCGAGGTGCCATTTGCTCTAAACTGAAGAGCTTCACGTCCGCAAGCGCCCGGATTGCTCCAGTAGCCCCCCCAGTACTTTTCCCAGTTCTTCCTGCACTTGATTGAGCGGTCGCCCCGCGTCGATCACCGCAAAGCGATGCGGCTCCTGCTCTACACGACGCAAATATGCAGCGCGCACCGCGTGGAAAAATGGTAGATCTTCAGACTCGAAGCGATCTGATTCTGATCGTTGCCTGGCGCGTTCCAGTCCAGCGCTCACATCCATATCGAGAAGGATCGTTTTATCGGGCTGATGCGGCCCTTGGACCAGCTGCTCGAGCGTGGCGATCACCGTTGTATCCACATTACGGCCACCCCCCTGATAAGCATAAGTCGCATCGGTAAAACGGTCGCACACTACCCACTTGCCCTGCCGTAAAGCAGGCAGGATTCTGGTCCGGAAATGCTGCGCGCGGGCTGCGAAAACCACCAGAAGCTCAGTGAGAGGATCCATGGGTTCGGCGCGGGATTGCAACAGGAAATTACGCAGCTCCTCCGCCATAGGGGTGCCTCCGGGTTCCCGGGTAACAAGGGGCTCCACACCCCGTTCGCGGAGCCACGAAACAATAAAGTCCAGATTCGTAGTTTTGCCCACCCCTTCCACACCTTCGAGGGTAATGAAGAATCCGGGGTTAGACGTTTTGGCCTCATTCATGGTCGGCTTTCCGGACCGGGCGCGGAACGATAGTCAGGCGCACGCTTGCGTTTTTGATAGTTCGCCACGGCCTCATTGTGCTCCTCGATGGTTGCCGAAAACTGGTGGGATCCATCCCCTTTCGCAACGAAATAGAGCGCATCACCGGCTTCCGGGTGCATGGCAGCCCGAATTGCGGCCAACCCGGGCATGGCGATAGGAGTAGGGGGCAGACCCTTGATCACGTAAGTATTGTAAGGAGTCGCCCGGCGCAAATGTGCACGCGTGATATTCCCCTGGTATTCCAGCCCCAACCCATAGATTACCGTTGGATCTGTCTGCAGTCGCATTCCTCGCTGCAGGCGCCTCACGAACACTCCGGCAATGGTGCCCCTTTCGTACGGAACTCCTGTTTCTTTCTCGATAATGGAAGCCATAATGAGAGCTTCTTCTGGCGACTGGTACGGCAGCCCCGGCTGTCGCCCTTCCCACTCGAGCTGCAGGGTTGACCGCATCTTCCCATGAGCACGCTTCAAAATGGATACGTCGGTTTCTCCGGCTATATAGCGATAGGTATCGGGGAAAAACCAACCCTCCGGGTGCGACAGATCCAACTCGAGCAGGCGAAGCTGGCTTTCCAGATCGTCTGGAGGCAACAAAACCTGTAATTTCGGCGCTTTTGCAAGGGTCTTCACAAAATCGGCAAAGGTCAGTCCTTCAACGAGAGTGACCCCGTAGGTAATCACCTTCCCCGACTGGAACTTGACCAAGAGACTGTAAGGCGATACAAATTCGTCCAGTTCGTACTCGCCCGCCTTGACAGGCGCGGGGGCAAGAAATCTTGCATATAAGCGCCACAACACGGGGAATTTAACGAGACCTCGATCCTCCAGCTGCCTGGCTACTCGAGGCAAGGCAGAACCTCGCTCTATGATAATCACCCGATTGCCCGGTTCGACTGGAAATTCTGAATGCATCCAGTTCCAGGCATACGCCGCGGCGAACCCGGCGGCGATTACGCACATCAGTAGTGCGATAACCAACATTTGTATCATTTTAAACATAGGCCGCACCATGCCGCTCACGCAGTTCCATCTGGATTTGTCGGGAAACGGCCCTGAGTGACCAACTTTGCTGGTCGAGCATGACGAGGGGCCATACCCCCAGCGCACTCTTGCATCCTGACAATCCGGCACCGTCAGCCTCTGTAAGGCTGACGGTGCGCGCTGAGATTGCCCATCCGATAGTCGGTACAATCTCTTCCAAAGTCAACCCTCGCAACACCGCATGTGTGCAACGATTTGGAAGTGGCAAGAGGTCGTTATTCTTGATGAACTGGATAATATTATTCGGTTCCGAACATCGTTTTGACTAAACTGTCACGGAAGACCGCACCGCGATCGGCGCGTGCCTTTGCGTGTCCACTCTCAGTCCGTTGAGCGATAGGGCCGAGCATCATGCGTTCTCGAAGTCGGATAAATGGCGTGCATTCCCTGCTCCTGACGACCGCCTTATTCACCTGGGTCTTTTTTATAGCTTCCTGAAAACCAGCGTTCCGTTGGTTCCACCGAAACCAAAAGAGTTGCTCATCGCCACCTCTACGGGTAGAGATTGCACTTTATGCGGTACAAAATTCAAATCACATTCCGCATCCGCGGTATCGAGATTGATCGTAGGCGGAGCCAGCTGATCGCGAATGGCCAAAACAGTAAAGATAGCTTCGACGGCGCCCGCGGCACCCAGCAAATGGCCGGTCATGGACTTTGTAGAACTGATTGCCAGGTCCGCCACATGTTGGCCAAATACTGTTTTGACAGCGCGGCATTCGGCCAGGTCCCCCACGGGGGTCGACGTACCGTGAGCATTGATGTATTGGACATCTTCCGGGGAAATCCCCGCATCACGCAGTGCGGATATCATGGACATCGCCGCTCCGTCGCCCTGTTCTGGCGGTGATGTCATATGGAACGCATCCGCGCTCGCCCCGAATCCGATCAGCTCCGCATAAATGCGGGCACCGCGGGCGCGTGCATGCTCGTATTCCTCGAGCACCATCACCCCGGCACCATCACCAAGTACAAAACCGTCCCGATCGACGTCCCACGGGCGACTGGCCTTCTGAGGCTCGTCATTGCGGGTTGATAGCGCCCGCGCGGCAGCAAAACCTCCCATTCCCACCGGGGTGGTTGCCATTTCGGCGCCGCCGCAGAACACAACATCCGCGTATCCGGACAAAATCTCCCTGGTGGCCAACCCGATACAGTGGGTGGAGGTCGTACAGGCCGTGGTGACGGCTATATTGGCGCCCTTGAATCCGTATTTGATAGACAGATTGCCGGCAATCATATTAATGATCGAACCGGGAACGAAAAATGGTGATACGCGTCGTGGGCCCCTTTCTTTGATCGTCAAAGCGGTGGACTCTATTGAGCCGAGACCACCTATTCCCGAGCCTATGTAACAGGCAATTCGATGCGCATTGTGCTCAGTGACAACCAGACCGGAATCTTCAAATGCCTGGATCCCGGCAACCATACCGAACTGAATAAAGGCATCAATCTTTCGCGCCTCCTTTTCTGGCATGTAAGGAGCGAGGTCGAGATTTTTTACTGAAGCGCTAAAACGGGTAGAAAACGCTGATGCGTCAAATGAATCTATGGGCGCAACACCGCTTTTTCCGGCGACCACGGAATGCCAAGCTTCATCTACGCTGTTACCGACGGGGCTGACCATGCCCATGCCAGTAACTACGACTCTCTTGCGGTGCACGTGATTCTCCCGATAGATTATGAGAAACGTTCGAGCGGCTGTTACCGCCGCTTTGAAGCAAAGGTTCCGTAAAATTAAATTCTTGCCAGACAACCAATCGCCTGCCGGATCACCGAAGGCGGTTCACGACTTAACGCGACTCACCAATCCGGACACCACATGGGCGATGCATAAAATAAAAGCCGTACTATTTGACATAGTAACGGCTTCAACAGGAACTGCTAACAACAGGCGGGGCTAGGCCAGATTTTCGTTAATGTAATCGATCGCCAGCTGCACAGTCGTAATTTTTTCAGCTTCTTCATCAGGAATTTCGGTTTCGAACTCCTCTTCCAATGCCATGACGAGCTCTACGGTATCAAGGGAGTCAGCACCCAGATCTTCAACAAAGGACGCCTCGTTTTTAACCTCGTCCTCTTTAACACCGAGTTGTTCGGCAACAATTTTTTTAACTCTTTCTTCGATGCTGC
>CAZXLJ010000062.1:0-19498 GCA_964641175.1 uncultured Cellvibrionaceae bacterium | reverse complement strand
GACGAACTGCTCGAAGACGAACTCGATGACGAACTGCTTGATGAGCTGCTGGTTCCGTTGTTGGAACCACCGCACGCCGTCATTACGATCGTGCCCAGAACGACACCCGCCAGCCGGGATGTGCTGCGCCACGTAATTGAAATTGTATTCATGCCGGACCTCTTGCAATTATTGTTGGGGAACCTTCAAGGGATCCCTCAAATCTGACACGATCGGGGAAAACCTTGCCTTCTGCCGGTCTGCTCAACCGCGTCGAGACAGTGGATCAGGCAACAAGGCTCAAAATGAATTAATAAGCGCTGGATTCTAGCCTGAAACGCGTCTACAAATAGTTCGAGACCTTCACATTAAGCAGGTACAATAGCGCGCCTTTCAAATAATCTGTCGCCAAGTCCGCCCTCCCCTGCCGCTGGCCGACAGGAATCATGACCCGGTTCACAGTCCCTACGACCATTACCTGGCCCAGGAAATGAAGATGTTAGCCATTGATTTCAACCGTTCCCTGAGTGGTTCGACTGAAACGGTCGACACGGAAATCACCGGCATGCAGCTGGCTCTGGCATGCGGCCTGGTATTGGCTTTCACGTTTACAATTCTTTTGAGTCTTCAGCATGAAACCGGTGATGAAGGTTTTCATACGCCGCAGATCTGGGAATTTTTCAACGGTAATTTCGTATCGGTCCAGGCACTGACAGTATTTCCTCTGTATCACAGCATAGTGGCCGGGCTGCTCAAAGCCTTCGGTGTTTTTTCGGTGGAACTCGCCCGATTTCTTCACATGCTCCTGGCGGCTCTGGCATTACCGGCATTTTATGGTTTGTGCAGAGTCCTGCAACAACCGCAGAAAGATCTCCGGCTACTGCTGTTTTTGACATGCCCGATAATTTTGCCGTTCTTTTCTCTTATCTATACCGACATCCCGGCCTTGCTGCTGGTGCTTTTGATGGTGCTGCAGACGCTGCGCAAGCAATACTGGGGTGCCTGTATTGCCGGTCTGCTTGCGGTTTTGACGCGGCAGACGAATCTGGTCTGGGTGGCCTTCTGCGCATGCCTTATTGTCGTTGAGCAATGGCGGGTGTCCGATGCGTGTAGCGTAACGGAGCTCTTCCGTCGATGGCGCGCATGGGCACCCGGTCTGCTTCCCTACATGCTCATATCGATTCTGGCCATGTGGTATTTTATGGCCACCGGTCATGTGGCTCGCGGTGATACTCATCAACACGAAATCACATTGAATCTTTCCAATCTCTATTATTTCCTCTTGCTTGGCTTCATATTCTTTCTGCCATACAACATTGCCAATGCGTCGAAAATTGCTGCAATCCTCAGCGGTTACCGGGCCTGGCTGACCGTAGCCTTTGCATTCCTTTTGTTCATGTACACCTACGACAATAGCCACCAGTACAATGCTTTCGGCCTGTCATTTTATTTGCGCAATATCATTCTGCATTACACGGTAACCATACCGGCGTTCAAGATACTCATGTTTATCGCCATTGCCTGGATGGCCCTTTCGTTCGCCGTTTTTCTGCAGCAATCCAAGCATCCCGACTCCCTGATCCTTTTATATTTTTTTGGCTGCCTGTCCTTTATTCCCCTGCCGCTGATCGAGCAGCGCTATTACATCGTCGCCTACTCCCTGTTTCTGGTCTTCAAACCCAGAACCGATCCGCGGCTGGATATGGTCGCGCTGCTTGTTTATATACCGATCAACTGCACACTGCTGTACCTCATTTCTACGCATCAACGGTTCCTATGAAAATTGCAGCATTACTTAACAAGATTGAAGCGGCCGGCAACAAATTGCCAAGCCCGGTCATGCTATTCATTTATCTGGCCATCGGCGTACTGATCATTTCCGCGATTTGCGCGGCCCTCGGAGTCAGGGCAACCCACCCCATCAGCGGCGCATCCATTGAGGCCGTCAATTTGTTGAGCGCACACGGGCTACATCTGATACTGGGTAATACCGTGAGCAATTTCGTGCAGTTCGCACCGGTTGGCACGGTGCTAGTGGCAGTACTGGGCATGGGTATCGCTGAACATTCAGGATTGCTAAGTACAGCTTTGCGCGCGACTGTCTTGCGGGCACCGGGCTGGAGCCTTTCATTTTTTGTGGTGTTGGCGGGAGTCCTGTCGAGTATCGCATCGGACGCAGGTTATGTGGTGCTGATCCCTCTGGCCGCGATACTTTTCGCCAGTGCCGGTCGCCACCCCCTTGCGGGAATTGCCGCTGCCTTTGCAGGTGTGTCCGGCGGGTATAGTGCAAATCTTATCATTGGCCCCCTTGATGCGCTGCTCGCCGGGATATCCACCGAAGCTGCGCAATTTGTCAGCACCGGATATGAAGTAACGGCAGCCGGTAATTACTACTTCATCGTCGCTTCCACATTCGCTATCGCAATCGTTGGAGCCGTGGTGACTGAAATGGTTATCGAACCACGATTGGCCGCCCGTGGTCCCGGATATGCGTCGATAGCGGCGGAGCAGCTGAAGCTCAGCGGTGCCGAAAAACGCGCGCTGGTGGCGGTGGCGGTTTTCACAGCGGTATATGCAATATTACTGCTCTGGGCTCTGATTCCGGAGCGCGGAATTCTTCGCGATCCAAACACCGGGTCCATACTGAAATCTCCGTTCATCAGCGGGATTATCAGCCTGATCGCCCTCTACGCCGCGATCGCAGGCACCATTTACGGAAAAATAAGCGGCACTTTTACCAGCAAGCAGTCGGTGACCGAGGCCATGGAAAAAACCATGGCCACCATGGCCGGCTACCTGGTTCTGATGTTTTTTGCAGCGCAATTCGTCAACTATTTTGGCTGGAGTCAGCTCGGCAGCATTTTTGCCATCCATGGCGCCAGCTCTCTGAATGACTTGCAACTGCCGCCCGTGGTGGTACTTCTGCTGTTTATACTGCTGTCGGCCTTTATCAATATTTTTATAGGCAGCGCATCGGCAAAATGGGCACTGATGGCCCCTATCTTTGTTCCCATGTTTTTGTTGACCGGCATTTCTCCGGAAGCCACTCAGATGGCTTACCGGATTGGCGACAGCAGCACTAACATCATTACACCGCTAATGCCATATTTTGGTGTCGTCATTGCGTTCGCACAGCGCTATGAAAAGAACGTGGGGGTCGGCACGATACTGGTCATGATGCTGCCGTTTTCCATCGCTTTCCTGCTGTTCTGGTCGGGGCTTTTTTCCTTCTGGCTCTGGCTCGACCTTCCACTCGGTCCCGGCGCAAATGCGCTGATGGCCGAGTGACCACACAGTGTGAGATTCAGTCCAGCAAAGCGTCGATGCGCACCCGGGTGGTTTTTCCATCCGGCAGCGGCCATTCGATTTCCTGACCGATGGACAATCCAAGCAAAGCGCTACCCACCGGCGTCAGCACCGACAGAGTGTCATCGGACCCAGCCTGTTGCGGATACACGAGCGTGTAGGTGAATGTCGACCTGGTGGACAGCACGGTAAACGTCACTTTGGAGTTCATCACCACTACATTTTTTGGCATTTTATCCGCGTCGACAATTTCGGCCCGCTCAAGCTCGTCGATCAGACGCATGATGGCGTCACTGGCCGGCATACTGTCGATCAGGGCGTTCAAGCGCCGGTAATCGTCTCGGGAAATCGACACTTTAGGCTGTTTTTTCATGCAAATACCTTCTATCTGGAATTAAAAAATAAGTTAACAGGCTGTCACCCGGGCAAAAATCCGATACGTCGAAGTGAAACCAGTAGACACTCAACAGAAACCGTCCCCGCTGTAATGAGGATCGATCTTCAGAATTTAAACAGTAAACAGGAGCTTACGGGCGATTAAGCTAATGTGCTCTCAATCGCCCGAATGCGAGAAAGGCACAGACGGCCGCAGCTCGCCACAAATATGGAGCTGCGCAGTGTATGACAAGGCAAGAGTTTCTCATGAAAGTTTTATAGCATGAAAGCCGGCAAGAGGCCAGCGTGCCCCATTGACGGCATTGTCGCATGCTTTTGCACTATTAGCCTTGGGTAAGGTGTTCCGTCGCTGCGCCAGCAGGAACGGGTCGCCGATAAACCCAGAACTTATTGCACAAAAAACTGTACACGGGAATTATCCCGACCCCCAGCAGCAGATTGAACTGATAGGGAAACCGAGTCCAGCTCTGCAGGGCGAACAACAGGAGTTGACTTAATCCCAGCGCCGATAAAGACACAGTGATAAACCGCAGAAAATTCCTGCGGGAGGCCGACGCCCGAAAAGTGAAACGGGTGTGACCTACGTAGGACACTGCGACTGCCACACAATATGCAAGGACATTAGCTAACAGCACCGTGACGCCGAGCAGCTCAACCGACAGTAATGCAGAAAGATAGTGCACCGCAGTTGCCAGCACGCCGATCAGGCCGAACACCACCACTTCTCTCACCGCCGCTTCTCCGTAAAACCAATGGCCTGATCCACTATGTAAATGGGCCGGTTTTTTACCTCCTTGTAAATGCGCCCGATGTACTCTCCCATCAGACCCAGAAAAAAAAGCTGAATTCCTCCGATAAACAGAACGACCACCATGATTGATGCATAACCCGGCACCTGCACGCCGAACACCAGGGTCTTCAACATGATCACGGCGCCGTAGATAAAGGCCACCAGTGACACGATGAGACCGAGATACACCCCCATCCTGATGGGCAGACTGCTGAAAGACGTGATGCCGTTGAGAGCAAAGTTCCACAATTTCCAGTAATTGAACTTACTCTCTCCATCTGCACGTTCCTTGCGCTCAAATTCAATGGTCGTGTTGCTGAAACCCGGCCAGCAAAACAGCCCTTTCATGAAACGGTCTTTTTCCGGGAGCTGACGTATTGCTTCGACCACCCGCCGGTCCATCAGACGGTAATCGCCGACGTTTTCAGGAATCGGCATTTCGCTCAAGCGGTTGAAAATCTTGTAGAACAGACCGGCGCTGTTGCGCTTCATCGCGGTGTCCGATTGCCTGGAGATCCTTTTGGCATAGACGACATCGAACCCTTCGCGCCAGCGCCCGATCATGTCCCTGATCAGTTCCGGCGGATCCTGCAAATCCGCATCGATGGGTATGACCGCATCACCCGCGGCGAAGTCGAGCGCCGCCGTCATGGCCGCTTCTTTCCCGAAATTACGCGCCAGCAACACCGCCTTGATACGCGGATCCTGAGCTGCATAGGCCCGCAATTTCGACCGGGTGCTGTCCTTCGAGCCATCGTCGACGCAGACGATCTCATAATCTACGTCACACTGTTGCATCACATCCGTCAATGCATCAAACAGCGTCTGCAATACCGATTCTTCGTTGTACATCGGCACTATGATGGAGATCAGGTTTCTATCCGCCATCTTTGTTTGCCTCGACCGGTTGACCATTGCGGGATTCCAGACGCCGCCTCCATGCGCGAATGTCGGCCACTATGGAGTTGCCCGGTCCAGCCGGACGCGCCCGTCCCTGGCCCGCGCCCAGCCACAACACCAGATAAGCCACCGCCAGCCCTTCAAATGGCTTGCGGTAACGCCCCTCGTTAACGGATATGGGAATCAGGCCCTGCACGATAAACCAGGCGATGATCATTGCCGGCAGCAGCCTCTGATGCCGCAACCTGCGGTGATTGATCACCATGGTCACAAAGGTAAATAACAGTACAGGCACCCAGATCCAGCGCAGCACCGAGTTGACCTGATCCAGCAGCCGCGCCTTGTTGTTGTCGGGCCAGGATTCCGCGATAAACAGGAAAATAAAGTTTTCTTTGAGTATCCACAGATAATCGCTCCAGGACATGTCGATCTTCGCTTTCGCCAGATCCCAGTCACGCTTGCCCTCATCAAAATCCACGGTCACCTCTACAGTGCCTTCCCGTCTGGTGGTCCAATCGCTGAACGGTGCCAGCGGTTGCATGCCGGTGGAGGGAGAGCCAAAGCCGTGCATCCAGCGGCTGCCACCACGAGTCGACGTTATCTCGATGGTTTTCTTGCCTGACTGTGCATAAATGATATTCAGGTGTCCCATGCCGTGGGGCGCAAAATGATTGACCGTAACGAACGACCGGTAGGTCAACGGGCCCATGATCAGGAGCAGCACAATGGAAGAATAAACTGCCTTTTTTATTTTCTGGTCCTGGGTCAGCCACAGGCAAGTGCAGGCAACTGCCGCCATCGGGATGGCGATGCCCCTCGTCAATCCGACGGCAATCCACAGCGCCACCATAAAAATAAAATTGCGTGCATCGCCTTTGCGCCGACATCGCCAGGTTGCCCAAAGTGCGGCGCCCAGCAGCGGCAGCATCAAGGTTTCCTGCATGAAATAAGCGTAGATTGCCGTCCAGGATGGCAGCCAGCTGAGTATAGCCCAGCCCAGCAGCGCAAGCGTTTTGTTGCTTTGGAGCTCCCGGAAAAAGCGGTACCAGCACCAGGGGCCGAGCAACGCGAGAATTGATGTGAAATAAGTGACCAGCTCGGCATTGCCGAGGGAAAGCTTGCTCAGCACGGCAACGAACAACTGATAACCGATCGGGTCTGTCACCGCCATCAGATCGGTCCGCAGAATATCCAGACCCTGCTCCCAGTGGCGGGCGGGGTCGCTCCAGATGTGTGCGGTGGGGTTATAGGTATGGATGTACCAGACCTGTACCACCGAGGCCAGAGCAATGGCGTAATAAAGAAAGCCATGACGCCTCGGCACTTGCCAACGATCGGTAAACCCTACCAGGATGACCCCGCCCAGGAGTACGCATACCAGGACATAGGTCAGATGACGCAAGTCCGTCATGGCGGGCGCGAGCGATATCCCCATGTCGCCGCCGTAGTCGTAAAAATCGAAGACGATACGGTTGTTTCCGGAGTGCAGGTAATCCCCCAGATTCAGCTTGAAGCCATTCTGGACATCTTGAAGACGCTCCGGTGGTACCTTGGCCAGATCGACATTGATGTCGTTAATCCGGATGGCCGTCAGCCTGTCATCGGGCACAATTCGAAAGCTGCGCGAACTCAGCCAGCCGAGATCCACGGAGCCGGACAATTGATATGATCCGGGCGCCCAGGTCGGCCGAAGTAAAGGCATGGTGACCGGCGCCTGTCGACCGGATTCATGGACAAGCTCGAAGTCTTTGAATTCGACCCGGGTTGGCGTAGACACAAGCAACGCTGCAAGTATCAGGACGAGCGCCACCAAACCGTACACGCTTTGGAAAACAGGCTTCAGGTTGTTCATGTAACCGACCTTGAATTTCAGATAATGGATAAGCTGGCAGTCGCCTGACCGGCGGGGGTTTGACCGGCAAGCGCTGGGAACCCTGTCAGAACTTCTCCTGTGACCGCGCCGCAGATTGAGCCGTCACCATCGCGTGGAATGCGGGCCGTGATCCTAGCCTATTTTCCGAGGTCGGCACAGGCACGGCACATTGAATTCAGGAACGTTTCAAATATTTGCCGCCGTTTTGACCATTACCCCCAGCGAGCGGACTGCGCCTCAATGTGCAATCTATATCAATATTTTTTGATATAGATTGTACGCACCTGCTAAACTGCCGCCCATGCCGAATCTTGCAGTACCCGTGGATGCCGTATCCGAACTTGCCCAGCTGCTCAAAGCCGCGGCGGATGATCTGCGTCTGAGTGTTCTGCAGGCACTGGCGCAGGACTCTTATGGCGTGCTGGAACTGGCGCAGGGTTTTGGCGTGCGTCAGTCCGGCATGAGCCACCATTTGAAAGTGCTGGCCAATGCCGGACTTGTGGAAACCCGACGCGAGGGCAATTCAATATTTTATCGGCGAGTCACCCTCGCACGCGGGAGTCCTCGCGCGGAGCTGATCAGGGCGTTGTTTGCGAGCCTGGATGCACAGCCGCTGGACCAGTCCTATCGGTCGGGACTGCACCGGGTGTGGCAGGAACGGGCTCAGCGGTCCCAGCAATTTTTCCGGGACAATGCCACCAAGTTCAAAGCACAGCAGGACCTGATTGCCAGTTTCGATGCCTACGGTGCCGCCGTGACCAGTCTGCTGCCGGCTGCCTCCGCCGCCGCGCTGGAAGTCGGCCCGGGGGAAGGTGATTTTCTGCCTGTATTGAGCGCGAGATTCCAGCGGGTGCTGGCGCTGGATAACAGCGTGATCATGCTGGACAAGGCGCGATCACTCACGACTCGTCTGGCACTGAAAAACATTGAATTCAGGCTCGGCGATACCGGTTCACTGCACGAGGACGCGGTGCGGTTTGATTGCGCCGTCATTAATATGGTGCTGCATCACACCCCTTCGCCCGCGCAGATATTCGCCGACGTCAGCAACAGCCTCAAGGCCGGCGGCAGTGTGCTGGTGACCGAACTGTGCTCCCACGATCAGACCTGGGCACAGGAAGCATGCGGCGATCTCTGGCTGGGATTTGCTCCCGACGATCTGCAGGCCTGGGCCGTGGACTCTGGATTGCAGGCGGGGCAAAGCGTGTATCTCGCCCTGCGCAACGGCTTTCAGATCCAGGTTCGCCAGTTCGTCAAACCTATTCAAGATTACTCTCATCCGGATCAAACTCAGGAGAAATAACCGATGGCTCAGTATTCTGTATTTACGTCGGAATCGGTTTCCGAAGGACACCCCGACAAAATGGCCGATCAAATTTCTGATGCCGTGCTCGACGCCATTCTCAGAGAAGACAAGAACGCCCGTGTCGCTGTTGAGACACTGGTGAAAACCGGCATGGCCGTTATCGCCGGTGAAGTCCGCACATCTACCTATGTCGATCTCGAAGACCTGGTCCGTCAGGTGATTCTGGATATCGGCTACAACAGCAGTAACGTCGGTTTTGACGGTGCGTCCTGCGCAGTTCTGAACGCCATTGGCAAACAGTCCTCGGACATCGCCATGGGCGTGGATGAAGCCGTTGACAAGGACCTCGGCGCCGGCGACCAGGGGTTGATGTTCGGGTATGCCACCAACGAGACCACCGTACTCATGCCAGCGCCGATCTTCTATGCGCACCGGCTGATGGAGCGCCAGGCAAAGCTGCGCAAAAACGGTACCCTGCCCTGGCTGCGACCTGACGCGAAAAGCCAGATCACGCTGCGCTACGAAAACGACCGGCCCATTGCCATCGACGCGGTGGTGGTGTCGACCCAGCACAACCCCGATATCAAGCAGGTGGATATCCGCGAAGCGGTGATGGAGGAAATCATCAAGCCCGTGTTGCCGGCCGAATGGCTGCATGCGGACACCCGCTACCACATCAATCCCACCGGCCAGTTTGTCATCGGCGGCCCCGTAGGTGATTGCGGCCTGACCGGGCGCAAGATCATCGTCGATACCTACGGTGGCATGGCGCGCCACGGCGGCGGTGCCTTTTCTGGAAAGGACCCCTCCAAGGTGGATCGTTCGGCGGCATACGCCGGCCGCTACGTCGCGAAAAACATTGTTGCGGCCGGACTGGCGGATCGCTGTGAAATCCAGGTTTCCTATGCCATTGGCGTGGCGGAGCCGACGTCGATATCAATCAATACTTTCGGCACCGGCAACATCAGCGACCAGCAGATTGCAGCACTGGTACGTGAACATTTCGACCTGCGCCCTCGCGGCCTCATCGACATGCTGGACCTGCTGCGACCGATCTACCGGGCCACCGCCGCCTATGGCCACTTCGGGCGGGAGCTGGATGATTTTACCTGGGAACGCACGGATAAAGCCGAAGCCCTCGCGGCTGCACTTTAAAAACATACTGGAGAACTGATATGACTGCCACCGTTACCGGAACCGTTACCAAAAGCGCAACCGCGTTCAATGACTACAAGGTCGCCGATATCAAACTGGCCGCCTGGGGTCGCAAGGAAATCCAGATTGCCGAGGGCGAAATGCCCGCGCTCATGGCGCTGCGGGAAAAGTACCGCGATTCGCAGCCTCTGCGCGACGCGCGCATCATGGGCTGCATCCACATGACCATACAGACGGCCGTGCTGATCGAGACCCTGATTGAGCTTGGCGCGGAAGTGCGCTGGTCGTCCTGCAATATCTTTTCGACCCAGGACCACGCCGCCGCCGCCATTGCTGCCGCCGGCGTGCCAGTGTTCGCCTGGAAAGGCGAAACCGAGGAAGAATTCTGGTGGTGCATTGAGCAGACCATCCTGAAGGATGGCAAACCCTGGGACGCCAACATGATCCTCGATGATGGCGGTGATCTCACGCAGCTGGTGCACGACAAGTACCACGGGATGCTTGATCGCATTCACGGGATTTCAGAAGAAACCACCACCGGCGTGCATCGCCTGCAGGAAATGATGGCCAAAGGCACATTGCGAGTGCCGGCCATCAACGTCAACGATGCGGTAACAAAGTCCAAGAACGACAATAAATACGGCTGCCGCCACAGCTTGAGCGATGCCATTAAGCGCGGTACAGATCACCTGCTTTCCGGCAAGAAAGCTCTGGTGATCGGCTATGGTGATGTCGGTAAGGGGTCAGCGGCGTCGCTGCGCCAGGAAGGTATGATCGTCAAGATTTCGGAAATCGATCCCATCTGTGCCATGCAGGCTTGCATGGACGGCTTCGAAGTGGTGTCTCCCTACCGGAACGGGCTGAACACCGGCAAGATCGCGGACGTTGACCGGGATCTGCTGGGTAAAACCGACATCCTGGTGACCACCACCGGCAATATCAATGTTTGTGATGCGGCCATGCTGCAGTGCCTGAAAAAAGGCGCGGTTGTGTGCAATATTGGCCATTTCGACAATGAAATCGATACTCGATTCATGCGCACCCAGTGGGAATGGGAGGAAATCAAACCTCAGGTCCACAAGGTGTACCGGGACAAAGCGAGCAACGATCATCTGATCCTGCTGTCCGAAGGCCGCCTCGTGAACCTCGGCAATGCCACCGGTCACCCGTCACGGATTATGGACGGTTCTTTCGCCAATCAGGTCCTGGCACAGATTCATCTGTTTGAAATGGGTTTTGCCAATCTGAGTGAAGAGGAAAAAGCCAGCAAACTGTCGGTAAAAGTGTTGCCGAAGAAGCTCGATGAAGAAGTGGCCCGAGCCATGGTGGAGGGCTTCGGGGGCGTGCTTACCCGCCTGACCCCCGATCAGGCGCACTACATCCATGTGGATGTTGAAGGCCCGTTCAAACCGGAAACATACAAGTACTGATGGATAAACAGGAATCCGATCATGCCCCAGAACATCCGCCTGAGTTTTGAATTCTTTCCGCCCAAGACTGCCGCCGGGCGCGAGAAGCTGTTCGATGTCCGCGCGGCCTTGAGTGCGCTCGAGCCTGAGTTTTTTTCGGTCACCTATGGCGCCGGCGGATCGACCCGCGACACGACCAAAACCGTCGTGCGCAGCATAAAGCAGGCGGGTGCCAACGTGGCGCCACACCTGTCTTTCGGCGGAGATGATGAAGAGATGTTGCTGGGTCTGCTGCGCGAGTACCAGGCGATGGGCATCGACCGGATCGTCGCGCTGCGGGGGGATCTGCCCTCGGGAATGGGGGGTTCACAACAGATGGTGTATGCAAACGAGCTGGTGGCGTTTATCCGCCGCCACTTCGGGCAGACGTTCCAGCTGGAAGTGGCGGCCTATCCGGAAATTCACCCGGAAGCCCGCAGTTATCAGGATGATGTTTGCTACCTCAAAGGCAAATTCGATGCGGGCGCCGACGCAGCCATCACTCAATATTTCTATAACCCGGACGCGTACTTTTACTTCATGGAACAGTGCCAGGCGGCGGGCATCGAACGGCCGGTTTACCCGGGCATCATGCCGATTACCAATTACCGGAACCTCGCCCGCTTTAGCGACAATTGCGGTGCGGAGATCCCCCGGTGGATTCGCAAGCGCCTCGAAAGTTACGGCGAAGATTCCACGAGCATCGCGGCCTTTGGCCTCGACCTGGTGACTGAACTCTGCGAAACGCTGCTGGATAACGGCGTCCCCGGATTGCATTTCTACACCATGAACCATGTCGATCCCACCGCCACCATCATCAAAAACCTGGGGCTGGACTGAGTCTTTCGTGCGTATTCCACGTCTGTACATCGACCCGCCGCTGTTCTCTAACGGAGAAGTTCAACTGGACGAGGCCAGGAGTCATTACCTGAGCCGGGTGCTGCGCCTTGAGCCCGGGCGGCCCTTGACCGTCTTCGACGGTGAGGGCCAGGAAGCCGAGGCTGAACTGCTTCTCGCCGGAAAAAAGAGCGTAATCATCCGGATTGGCGAGGAGGTACGGCGGGTGGACCGCGAGTCGGCGCTGTCTACCCATCTGGCCATAGGGATTTCCCGGGGTGAGCGCATGGACTTCGTGTTACAGAAAGCGACGGAGCTGGGGGTAACAGAGATCACTCCGCTGTGGACAGAACGCACGGAAGTGAAACTCAAGGGCGAGCGCCTGCAGAAAAAGCAGGCTCACTGGCAGCAGATCGTTATCAGCGCTTGCGAACAATGTCAGCGCAACCAGTTGCCACGTCTGCGGGCCGCGATGGAATTCCATGAATTTCTGGCAGCCGGCATACCAGCAGGCCTCGGCCTGATACTGCATCACCGCAGCGAGCAGACCCTTAGACAGCTGCCAGCCCCGGGCGCAGTCACGTTGCTGATTGGCCCGGAAGGCGGGTTGTCCGATGTGGAAATTGAGCGAGCCGTGGATCAGCAGTTTCTGCCCCTGACTCTGGGTCCCCGAATTTTACGTACAGAGACCGCGCCCATTGCGGCCCTGAGTGCCGTGCAGCTTTTATGGGGAGATCTCGGTTGAACACACCGGAATAATTCCCAAACGCTATCTGCCTAACAGCGCCATTCGTAAAGGCCCCGGCAGTCTCACTGCGACCGCATAAATATATCGGCTCAACCAGACGGCTGCCAAGGGTGCACAGAGGAAGAATATCAGGTACGGAAAGCCCAGATCGTCGCCAAAAATTAGCTTCCAGATTCCCCAAAGCAGCAGAAACACCAGGTTGTGTGAAAGAAAAATCAAATAGATTCGTGGTTCCACGGTCATGATGCGGGCCGATAGCCACTTATACTGCAACGCACGGCCCATCAGTGAAATCACCGCAATAGCCATGGCCAGACGCTTAAGCACCGCCAGCAACTCGCCCCCCCAGGGGTCTGCGAATACTTTCGCGGGCGGGTAAAACGTTTCCAGGATATGAATCCCCAGCGACAACAGCATCAGGCTCCAGATCGCCTTGCCATCGAGATGCAACAGCCGACCATTAAGCGCGCAATAAATACCCAACGTGTAAAACATCAGGATCTGGGCGCGATAGATGACTGGCTCAAATCCGTTTATCAGCCCTGCAACCCAGATAACTGCCAGCGCGATCCATCCTGTTCTCTTGATCGCGTGAATCAGCAAAGGCGACAGCAACGCGCACACGAAAACATCCCGCAGGAAAGCAAGGGCGGGTGTGGCACTGCAATTGTCCAGGCTCAGGAGTTTGCTCAGTACCAGGGACACCGGCCCAACCCACTTCAAATCCCGATAAGCCGCGGTCTGCTGCCCGAGCAGCTCGAATATCAATACCCCCAGAAGAATGATCAACAGATTCCACGTTACCAGCGGCAGCAACAAGCTCTGCACACGCCTCCCTACCGCAGAGGTATATGGCTTGCGCGCGAGTTCATAAACAATGAGCAACCCACTGACAAGACTCAGGGCCGGGACACTGGCCCGCCCCAGATAATCAGCCAGTATCCAGTCGAATCCGGCGAGCACCGGAGCAAGTTCCTCGCCGCTCAGGCCGGGATTGACGTGAACATACATCATGAAAAAAATACAGAACACTCGCACGAGTCGAATACGTGCGGAAATGTCACGATCGAGTACTGCCATGGGAAATGCCGAGAGATGAGAAATTAATTACGGAGGGCAAACAAAAGACAATCACCACGGTGAGGGCGAAAAACGGCGCCAGAATATCAGTTCAAAGGGCTGATTTCCTCAGCCCACGTCACTAAATAACGTCATTGAACGGCGTCATTGAGTGCCGTCAGTGATAAACGAACCACGCCGCTTGAAGAGGATCGGTAAAACATCACCAGACATTCCGTGAACGCCACCGGGGTGGGGGCAATTCCGACTTCAGGATGGCTGCTGACCCATCCGGTCGTAAAGGGCTGCCAACGCCTCGTCGAATCCTGCGCGGGCGGCCACTAGTGACGGCCTCTGGCTGTGGATCTCGATATAGCGGCCCAGGTTGGGGAATTCGTCCACCGGCTGCACATTCACTGCGCCCATCAGGCCGGTGATCAAAGCCAGGTCCGCCATCGTGAGCTGGCGACCCTGCACAAAAAGCGAGTCATCGGGTTTTCCAGCCAGTTCTCCATCGAAATACTCGAACATGGCCCGCAGCTGCCGTCGGCCATTGGCGATGCGATCCTGATCCCGCATGGCTTCCGGTTTCAAGCTTTGCAGAAACAGCATGATGGTGTTTTCAGTCACGTAATGGTCCGCCAGGCGATCCTTGTGGCGCACCTGCCGCGCTTCCTCCGGCTTCTCGGGAATCAGTCGAGGCACCTGATAATACTGATCGAGCCATTCGATGATGGAGGTGGATTCGCCGATCAGGCCCGACGCAGTTCGCAGGCAAGGCACTTTGCCCAGCGGATAGATTTTCCACCAGGCCTGCCGGGCATCCGGATCGAACAGGTTGACGGTAACCTGACTGAATGCGACGTCTTTTTCAAAGAAAGCCATCCGGGCTTTATGGCTGAACGATGACAATGGGCTGCAGTATAGATCCATGCTTGCACTCCGAATAATTGAAGGAAAGTCAGCCCAACGGCCAGCTGCGGGGTCCGGGTTGAGGACCGCTTGATGTCCAGCGGCCGGCCATATGAACTGACCGGTCAGTTTAAATCAGCTGGCGGCGACAGTCACGCGGCTTTTATGCTTAACTAGCGCCCATGAGCAAAGCCAATAGTCGAGACAAGATTCTGAACGCTGCCGAACATCTGATGCTTCGGGAGGGATTTCATGGCGTGAGCGTGGAGCGAATAATCGCCGACGCGGGGATTAGCAAAGGGACATTTTTCTACCACTTCCCGTCCAAGGAAGCGCTGCCGGCTGCCCTGCTGCGTCGCTTTATCGAGGATCAGGGTGCTGCCCTGAATGAACTTTTTCGCAAGGCCGAGCAGCTGCCGGCTCCCCTTGAGCGGGTACTGGCCGTTCTGGACGGGCTGGCTCCGGTCTTTACCCGGCCACTGAACGGCGGCCCCGGCTGTTTCATCGCCGCCTTCTCCTATCAGATGACGGGATGCAGCGAACTGTGCCAGATCAGTCAGGACGCATTGCAGGGTTGGCGCGAGGGCTTCGGCGAATTCGTTGCCCCCCTGTGTGCGGCCCATCCAGCCGCACCCTCTCCGGCCGAACTGTCCGATTTTCTGATGAACTGCCTCCAGGGGGCCAGCATCATGGCACGAATCTATAGCGACCCGAATCACGTCGCGCTCCAGGTGGAACAGTTTCGCCGCTATCTGCTGTGCCTGTTCCACAGTCCGGCCGGTTCCGCCTGATATTCCGATAGAGGTTCTGCGCAAACTGCAGAAAAACTACCTGCTATACTGCTGGCCTTTTTCCGCCCGCGCAGGACCCTGAAGTGACCGATATTCCTACCGACGATTATGTGAACTGGTTTCGTCAATCCAGCCCCTATATCAATGCCCACCGCGGTAAAACCTTCGTCATCATGCTCCCCGGCGATTGCGTGGATCAGCCCGGCTTCCCCAACATCATTTCAGACATTGCCCTGCTGAGCAGTCTTGGCGTGCGCCTGGTGATTGTTCATGGCGCTCGCAACCAGATCGATGAACAGCTGACCCTGAGCAAGACCCGCTCAGCCTTTCACAAAGGCTTGCGCATCACCTCACGCGAAGATATGCAGACGGTAATCCAGGCCGTGGGTTCAACACGCTTCAAACTCGAAGCACATTTCTCCAACAGTTTGCCCAGTACCCCGATGTACGGCGCCAAGATCCGTATTCGCAGCGGCAACTTCGTCAGCGCCATGCCCCAGGGCATCATTGAGGGAGTGGATCTGCAATTCACCGGCAAGGTGCGTAATGTGGACAAGCACGGCATCGTCAGCCTGCTCGACTCCGGCGCCCTGGCGCTGGTGTCTCCCCTGGGGTACTCCGCCACCGGCGAAATCTTCAATCTCAGTTTTGCCGACGTCGCCGTACAGATTGCAAAAGCGATCTCCGCAGACAAACTGATCGCTTTCAATGACGACGGTCCGATTCAGGACAGCGATGGCAATGTCTACCGGGAAATGACTCTGCTGAAGTGCGAAAAATTCCTCGTCGAACAGCCCCTGCATAACCGCAGCAATACCTATTTCTCATTGCGGGCCTGTCACAAGGCCTGCGACGGGGGAGTGCCCCGTGCACATGTCATTTCCTCGCGGGAAGACGGTTCACTACTCAAGGAGCTGTTCACCCGGGACGGTGCCGGCACCATGGTCTACCGGGACAATTACGAAACCATTCGGCGCGCCCGCATTGAAGATGTGCAGGGGATTCTGAAGCTGATCGAACCCCTCGAGACCGAAGGTATCCTGGTCAAACGTTCGCGGGAACTGCTCGAGCGGGAAATCCACGGCTTTATTGTGATGGAAAAGGACGGTTGCATTATCGGCAGTGCCGCACTCTATCCGTTCTCTGACGAGCATTCCGGCGAACTCGCCTGCATGGCCGTCAAACATGAGTACCGCGGCAATGGTCGGGCTGCAAAACTGCTCACCCACGTCGAAAGGCAGGCGCTCAAGCTCGGAATCCAAAACCTGTATGTACTGACCACCCAGACGGCACACTGGTTTCTCGAGCAGGGGTTTGTGGAGACACTGGTGGACCTGCTGCCGGTAGAACGCAAGGCATTGTATAACTATCAACGCAAATCCAAGGTGTTCGTCAAACATCTAAAACGCACCCGTTAACCGGTTAGCCTGAATAATCGTCAGCTGTGATCGGGGTCTTCGGGCGTGTCCCCGGCATCAGCTGTATAAAGCGTCTAAACTGTTAGAACCTGCGTCATTGCTTGAAATTTAATCAAGACAGTGACCTTAAAATGAATACAGTTTAGACGGACACACATGCACACAGCCGACGACGAGCTTCGCCAGATCGACCTGATCAAGATTTACAGCACAAAAAAATGCCTGGTCATCGACGATTTTCCCGAAATCCGGGGTTCCCTCACCCGCAGCTTGCGCGGCTTTGGCGCGCAGTCGGTGGACACTGCCGCGGACGGCGATGAAGCGGTCAAACTCTGCGCCCAGAACAAATATGACATTGTCATCTGCGACTATAACCTCGGCAGCGGCAAGGACGGGCAACAGGTCCTCGAGGAAGTTCGCTTCCTGCGGGTGCTGCTGATGACCAGCCTGTTCATGATGCTGACCGGCGAATCCTCCCGGGAAATGGTCTTGGGCGCCCTCGAATGCCAGCCGGACGATTACATTACCAAACCCTACACCGAAGGTTCGTTGCGCACCCGGCTAAACCGGGCCATGGTCCGGCATCACGCGTTGCTGCACATCAAAAAGGCCATATCCGACGGCGACTACAGCCGGGCCCTGGAGGGATGTAATGAACTGATCAAATCTGGCAGTCGTTACGCCCGCGACTGCATCAAGATCAAGGGGCAGCTGCTGTTCCTGCTGCGCAAATTGCACGAAGCCCGGGCTCTGTATGAAAGCGTGCTCGATAAAAAACCGCTGGTATGGGCGAAGCTCGGAATGAGTAAAACTCTGATCGCGCTCGGCAAACTGGACGCGGCGGAGCAGCTTCTCAATGAGATCATCAAGGAAGACACACGATATATTGAAGCGCATGACCTGCTGGCCGAGAGCTTTCGGGCACGCAACGACATGCTCCGCGCTCAACAGGCTATAGAAACCGCAACCCAGGTATCCCCAAAGTCCGCCCATCGTCATCGTCAGCTGGCAGAACTGGCGGATCTCAACGGTGACGACAGCCTCGCCGCAAAATCACATCTGAATGCCATCAAGTGGGGCATGAATTCCTGCCACGAATCTCCACAGGACTATTTCAACTACGCGCGCAAAGTCGCCGACACCATCCGCAAGGGTGTGCCGCCGAACGATGCCAAGGCCATGGCGAAACAGGTTCACACTTATATGGAGCGAGCCGGCAAACGCTTTACCGCATCGCCCGAGCTAGAAGCCCAGGCAGTCATGGTCCAGGCGCAAATTTCTGAAAGTCTTGGAAATGTTGATGAAGCCAAGGCGCTCGCCGATCGGGCGAAGACCCTTTACAATGCCATTCCCGCGCCGTCCGCCGATGCCACATTAAACTTTGCGCGCACGCTGAACACCATGGACGAAGAAGACCAGGCCCGGATGCTGTTGGCAACACTGGTGGCCAAACACCCCGACGACAAAAACCTGTTGCAGGTTATTGACGCCATCACCAGTGAACCAATCAGCGACGCGGGCAAGGAAGTAGCCGCCAGACTGACCAAAACCGGCATCGGCTCCTACGATCACAAAGACTATGCGGCAGCCATCGATGTTTTCAACGAAGCGCTCAATGCCTATCCCCGGCACACGGGGCTGAACCTTAACCTGATACAGGCGGTGCTGGCGGCTACCGAAAACGGCGTCCATACGCCCGAATACGAACAGATGTGCCGCCGCAGTCTGCGCTCAGTGGGCGCGGTCAAACAGGACAGCAAGCATTACAAGCGCTACAGCTATCTACAGGACCGGATAAGCAAACTCTACCCGTCACTGGTTCAGGAAATCCGCACGGGCTAGGCCGGACCGGTCGATCGGCACCGGCCTGTCCATCCGCTGCAATAAGCGCCTTGCAGGCCGGGTACCGAATCATTGGCCCGTTTTTCTTGCGCCTACGGTATCCGCGGACTTCATCAGGTCCCCGACCGCCGTGCGCTGCCGCGCGAGCCAGTGATATACTGCCCGCCCAGCACGGGCCGATGCCTGTCCACTCGCACGCCAAGTCACTGAGGTTGCCATGCCACAATATCGCTCCCGAACCACCACCGCCGGTCGCAATATGGCCGGAGCCCGCGCATTGTGGCGGGCCACAGGCATGAAGGACGGGGATTTTGAAAAGCCGATCATTGCCGTCGTCAACTCTTTCACCCAGTTCGTCCCGGGCCATGTACACCTCAAGGACATGGGCCAGCTGGTAGCGAGAGAAATTGAAAAAGCCGGCGGCGTCGCCAAAGAATTTAATACCATTGCAGTTGATGACGGCATTGCCATGGGCCACGATGGCATGCTTTACAGCCTGCCGAGTCGCGATCTTATTGCGGATTCCGTCGAATATATGGTCAACGCCCACTGCGCCGATGCGATGGTGTGCATTTCCAACTGTGACAAGATTACTCCCGGCATGCTGCTCGCAGCGATGCGAATCAACATCCCCGTGGTGTTTGTCTCCGGCGGTCCGATGGAGGCCGGCAAAACCAAGCTGGCCGATCACGGGCTGGATCTTGTGGACGCGATGGTGATCGCGGCGGACAGCTCCGC
>CAZXLJ010000061.1:244-19499 GCA_964641175.1 uncultured Cellvibrionaceae bacterium | reverse complement strand
TTGGGCGTGACTTCATTGCGCAGCTCCGGCTCCAGCTGCATGCGCCGCCAGCGATTGCGCAGGGCAACGGCCACGGCACTTTTGGCAGCGGCCTGCCCGATGATGTATTTATCCAGCTCTTGAACGATTTGTCGGGGAGTCATCTGGGTCATGGGAATTTAATACTCGAGTTCTTCGATGGTGAAGTTATGGTTGGTGTAGACGCAGATGTCGCCGGCGATGGTCAGGCTTTTTTCAATAATTTCACGGGCGCCCAGCTCAGTATTGTCCTGCAGTGCGCGCGCGGCCGCTTGCGCAAACGCGCCGCCAGAGCCGATTGCAATCAGGTCATTTTCGGGCTGAATGACATCGCCATTGCCCGTGACTATCAGGGATGCATCCTTGTTTGCGACTGCCAGCAGTGCTTCCAGGCGGCGTAACGCCCGGTCAGTGCGCCAGTCTTTCGCCAGCTCCACCGCGGCGCGAACCAGGTTACCGCTGTGGGTTTCGAGTTTGGCTTCGAAGCGCTCGAAGAGGGTGAACGCATCCGCGGTGCCGCCGGCGAAGCCTGCAATCACCTGATCGCGGTACAGGCGCCGGACCTTGCGGGCGTTTCCTTTCATGATGGTGTTGCCCAGCGAGACCTGTCCGTCGCCGCCTATGACGACCTTGCCCTGGCGGCGGACAGACAGGATGGTGGTGCCTCGGTATTGTTCCACGGTGTAACCCATTTGAGTAAAAGTTAGATTTGCAGGGTCACCGGCTGGCAGTTGTGCCACATTGGCAACCGACGAGACCCAGGACCAAGTCTCCGGAAATTGGGGTCAAAGCCCAGCTTTTCAAGCGGGGATGCAAATCAGAAGAAACAGGAAAGAGAGGGGCGTGTACGGAAAAACGTCGAAAACTATAGGGGAAGACTTGAATGCGCAGGGTAAAAATCAGGATGCCGAATGCGGCGGACAGATACTGCCGTGGACGCGCACCTTCTCCGAAGAGCCATCAGCCGCCGTGCAAAGAGCTATCAGCGGTTGTATAAAGAGAGCCGTCAGCGGTCATCTGTAAAAACCATCAGCCGTCGAGTTTTCGGGTCAGCATCAGCGCTTCGTAACGGTTGGACAGTAAAGTACTGCGAGCCTTTTGCAATTTGGAGCGGGTCTCAAAGGGGCCAACCACCACCCGGTGCCAGGTCTCTCCCTTGCGCACATCGGCCTTCTCGATTTTCGCGTTGAGGTTAAGTAGCACGAGTTCCGCGCGGGCCTCTTCCGCATCCGTAATATTCTTGAAAGATGCAACCTGTAAAAGGTAATGCACATTTTCTTTCGGTTTGGGTTTGAACTCTTCTTTCCGTTCGGGAACCTTGACTTCGGATTCCTTGAGCAGGTTATAAAACTCGAAGCGCGTTTCCTTGAATTCATTGCTCGCCATAATGGTCTGGCGCTGAATGGCTCTGGATTCTTCAGGGTCGAGTTTGGTCAGCTGCATCAGGAACATCACCAGTGCGCCGAGCAGCGTACCTGTGGTCAGCCACAGCCAGGCCGGAACTTGGGAGGGAGGTTGAGCCTTGGTTTTTCGGGTCGCCATGAATTTATTTCATTCCTTGTGATGCCGTCACTTAACGGGCGTTATATCTCCATTGCCTCGAGAGAAACACCCCGTAAGGTTAGCAATGCGTTCTTCTTTTACGCTGAACCGGCCGGGCTGGTTCAGGCGGAACTTGGAGTGGCAAGTGGTTGCAACATCGAAAATTCGCTTTAGAGGAGCTCTTGCGGATCACGACATATCTTGCGGGTCTACATCCACCGACCAGCGCGTGCGCTTTGCCAGCGCATGGCTTTCCAGTAATTCTAGCAAGGCTTTAAGTAATTGCTGCAATTCGGGGCGGTTTTCAAAATTTATTTGCAGCTGGAATCTGAAACGGTCCTGACGGCGTTCCATCAGGGCGGGCATGGGGCCGAGATATCGGTGAACAGGTGAAGGTGGGCGCAGGCGCATGGCTTCCGTTAGAGCCAGTTCCAGAAATTCACAGGCATTTTCCGGCCGCTTGGATTCGGCCCGCAATAAAACCATATGACTGAATGGCGGCATGCCGTTGGCCTGCCGGTCATGCAGTAATTGGCGGGCGAAAGGGTGATAGCCTTCGGCGATTATCAGCTGCAGGAGGGGGTGATCCGGTTTGCTGGTTTGCAGCAGTACCCGGCCGCGCCGTTCACCGCGACCGGCGCGACCGGCCACCTGCACAATCTGTTGGCCGAGTCGTTCCAGGCCACGAAAATCTCCGCTGTAAAGGCCTTGATCGATATCCACAAGCACGGCCAGGGTCATCCGGGGAAAATGGTGGCCCTTGGCCAACATCTGTGTGCCCACCACAATACACGGCGCGCCCGCGCGTAAATGTTCGGACAACTCTTCCATGGCATTTTTGCGCTGCATGGAATCCTGATCCACCCGAATGATCAGCGCATCCGGAAAACGTTCGGCGAGCGCGGCTTCAGTGCGTTCGGTTCCCTGGCCGACGGCGGTCAGCTGGGTCGACTGGCAGGTCGGACAGCGACTGGTAACCGGGCGTTGGTGGTTGCAGTGGTGACAGCGTAAATGTCGCGGTGCGAAGTGCAGCGTCATGCGCGCATCACAGGCGCTGCAACCGGCACTCCAGCCGCACTGGTTACAGATCCAGGCGGGCGCGAAGCCGCGGCGATTGATAAATACCAGCGCCTGCTCGCCACTTTCCAGCGTCCGCCCGATTTCTTCGATGGCCACCGTACTCAGGCCGGCGTCCAGTGGCTGCTGACGGATATCGACGAGGTGGAAATCCGGAAGCCGCGCTCCACCGGTTCTTTGTTGCAGGCGCAGGTGTCGATAGCGCTCCTGCAGCGCGTTGTGCAGCGATTCCAGGGCGGGGGTCGCGCTGCCGAGCAGCAGGGGAATCTGCCGCCGGTGCGCCCGCACTACTGCCAGATCGCGGGCAGAGTAGCGCAGACCCTCCTGCTGCTTGAAGGAAAGGTCGTGTTCTTCATCAATGATGATCAGCCCCAATTGCGGCATTGGCGTGAAGATCGCAAGGCGGGTTCCGATCACAACGCGTGCCTCGCCAGTCCGGGCCTGATGCCAGTGATCGGTGCGCGCCTTTTCGCTGACATTCGAATGCAGGGCAACGACCGGCACTTGAAAGCGCCGTCGGAAACGCCGGAGTGTCTGGGGCGCCAGACCAATTTCCGGAACCAGTACGAGTGCCTGCCGCCCGGCCTGAAGTACCCGCGCGATTGCGTGCAAATACACCTCAGTTTTGCCGCTGCCGGTGATGCCCTCCAGTAAATGGCATCCGTACTGGTGGTAGCGCACGGCATCCAGGGCCAGCTGTTGCTCATCGGTCAACGACAGCGGCTCTTCCGCCAGCAGCACCTGGCCGGTTGGCTGCGCCTGCCTGTCTCGATGGGCGCATAGCCGTTGCTGCTGTTCTGCCAGCAGACCTTTTTTTGCCATGGCTTTAAGCACCGGCGGCGTCACTTCGAGGCGAGCCAGATCCGCGTCATCCACGCTGCCCTGTCGCAGCAGCAATTGGTGGATGCGCTGCTGTTTGGGGCTGCGTCGAAGTGCACTTTCCGGCAGACCCTTGCCCTCGGTGGTGAGCGCCCAGATCCGCTTGAAGCTGTCACTGGTCTGGGGTTTGCGCAGACCGACCGGCAGGGCAGTATGGAGTACCTCTCCCGGCGGGTGGTGGTAATAGCCGGCGCACCAGGAACACAGCCAGAGCAGGTCTTCCGGGATAATCGGCTCACTGTCGAGAACTTCAGTCACCGGCTTGAGTTTGTGAAGCGGAAAGCTGGATTGTGAAGTGTGGCTGAGCACCACCCCCACCAGCGACTGCCCACCAAAGGGTACCAGCACCCGAGTACCTGGCTGGATGATCCGGACCGGATCGGCCGCAAGTGGCAAGTACTCAAAGAGTCGGCGCAAGGGTGAGGGAACGGCAACGAGCAGTATGTCTGACATGAATTATGTGAACGCGATTCCTGAGGTGGTGAGATCCCTGGCTGAACCGTAGCTTGCGCGTCGGGAACTTTCTGGTAGACTGCGCCATCCAAAAAAGCCACCTACCCTGGTGTGCGGTGCCCGGCAATAGATCGGGTGGCGGCACGCGTTAAATGAGGCAATCGATATGCAAGAGAACATCCAACCAAAATACGGCGAGCTGACAGCTACCTGCAGCTGCGGCAATGTTATCAAAACCCGGTCCACCATGGCGAAACCGATTTCCATCGAGGTTTGCTCCGAGTGCCATCCGTTCTATACCGGCAAACAGAAAGTCGTCGACACTGGTGGTCGTATCGATCGTTTCAACAAGCGCTTTGCCGGCCGACGCACGACCAAATAATTCCCTTGGGGGGATTTCCAGGTCTGGCGGAAGATTTCGCCGGAAAAAAAGGGGCCGCAAGGCCCTTTTTTATTGCGTTTGCATTGCGAAGCTGAAGACCTGCGAACTAAAAAGTCCCGCTTGCCAGGGGGGATTCAGGGGGGTGGTTTTTTCCGGAGCGCGCACGGGATTCAAATACCCCCTCCGGGCCTCCCCCTTCGCAGGGGGAAGAGTTTCAAGTCCCGTGCCATTCACAAGCCTGCCAAACTTGTGGGCATACTGTAGCCCTTTGCAGGGGGAGGAGTATCAGGAGAGCGTCCTGATCAGAACAACTCATCCGTAGAAATCGAACCACCAGCATCTTCCCACGGGCTGGGGGTGGCGGGGCTGCCGCTTTCCAGGCCGGGGACCTGATCTTCACGGAAAATTTCAAACATTGCATCGGGGTCCCCCGTGCGGGCGCGCAGGCCGGTTTCCGGATCGATCCGCACCGTCACCAGGCCGGCCGGTTGCGGCAAGCGTTTTTCCGGGCGGTTGCGCAGCGCGGCGCTCATGAATTCTATCCAGATAGGCAACGCCGCAGTGCCGCCGTACTCACGTCGACCCAGGGTTTCATAATTGTCGAAACCTAACCACGCCGTGGTGGACAGGCCGCCACCATAGCCGCTGAACCAGGCGTCGGTCGCGTTATTGGTAGTGCCGGTCTTGCCGGCCAGATCGCTACGTCGCAGAGCCCGCGCCTTGGTGGCCGTGCCGCGGGTCACGACATCGCGCAGCATGGAATCCATGATATAGACGACGTCGCTTTCCACTACCTTGTCCGCGCGCGGAAAGTCTTCAGGCTCCAGGGTGCCGGTCAGGGCTTTTACTTTGCGGCTGAGTTCAAAAGGATCGCCTTCAAAATCAAAAGGCGCATTCAGTTTCAGCTCCGCCTCTTCCTCGTCGCTCAGAGTATTGTCCGGACCATCTTTCTCGCAGCCGAAACATGCCGTGAGGGGCAGGGACTCAAATACCGGCTTGCCGTCGAAATCAAGGATGCGATCGATGTAGTAGGGCTCCACCCGGTAGCCCCCATTGGCAAACACGGCGTAACCGGCCGCAATCTCCAGGGGTGTCATGGCGTGGCTGCCCAGCGACAGGGACAGGTCGCGCGGCATGGAAGCCGTATCGAAACCGAAACGCCCCAGGGTTTCCAGAGCTCTGTTGATTCCCATGCCTTTAAGGAGACGAATGGACACCAGATTGCGGGAAAGATACAGCGCCTTGCGAAGACGGGTCGGCCCGTAGAACTTGCCACTGTCATTGACCGGACGCCAGTCGGTTTCCAGTTTGTCGTCCTCGAAGACGATGGGTGCATCATTAATAATGCTTGCCGCGGTGTATCCATTCTCCAGAGCGGCGGTATAAACGAACGGTTTGAAATTCGAACCGGGTTGCCGCCGCGCCTGAGTGACGCGATTGAAGTTGCTGTGATAAAAATCGAGCCCGCCGACCAGCGCCGAGATAGCACCGTTCGTCGTATTTAATGAAACCAGTGACGCCTGTGTTTGCGGAAGTTGCTGCAAGGTCCAGACACCTTCCTTGTTGCGCCGAATCCGGACCATATCGCCCAGGCTTACTACATCAGAGGCTGACACGGGTTTGGGCCCGACGCTGTTCACTGTCAGATAAGGCCGTGCGGTGGCAAGGCCTGCTTCCCAGCCGATGCTGATGAGGGTGCCGTCTTCCCGCAGGGCGACAGCTTCCTTTTCCCGGACACTGACGATGGCCGCTGGCTCAAGGCCACCATAGGTCGGAACCGGATCGAGGGCTTTCTGCAGCTGCGCATACCAGTCACGCACCACGGCGCGATCGGGATCGGGATCTATGATCAGGGCCGTGCCGACGCTTTCAACAGTGGCGTTGGCCTCCGCATGAGCTGCCTCATCCGCGGCGTCAGGCCTGTTCATGCCGCCCGCAAGTATGACTTCAGGTACTTCGAATTTTTGCTCCGGCCCGCGATAGCCGTGGCGACGCTCATATTCCAGCAAGCCCTCGATGACCGCTCTTTGAGCGCTTTCCTGCAATTCACTGTCGACGGTGGTGTAGACGCGATAGCCGTCGGTGTAGGCGCCGCGACCAAACAGCTCTACGGCCTTCTGGCGAGCCATTTCCGCAGCATACGCTGCATTGAGTTCTATGCGACTACCATGGTAAGTTGCCGACTCTGACTCGTTGAGTGCCTGACGGTACTGCGCGTCGGTAAGTTTTCCGAGGCTGTACATTCGGCCGAGGATCCAGTCCCGGCGTGCGAGGGCGCGCGGCGGGTTGGAAATAGGGTTCATGGTGGAGGGCGCTTTCGGAATGCCAGCCAGCATGGCCAGTTGGGAGGTCGTCAGTTCATGCAACGACTTGCCATAGTAGACGTTAGCCGCCGCTTCGATACCGTAAGCGCGGTGACCAAGGAAGATGACGTTGACATATAGCTCAAGGATCTCGTTTTTTGTGAGCTCTCTCTCAATTCTTAAAGCGAGCAAAATCTCGTTGAACTTCCTCATGAACTCCTGACGGGAACTTAAAAAGAAGTTTCGGGCCACCTGCATCGTGATGGTGGAGCCGCCGCTTTGAATGTCTCCGGAGGTCAGCAACTGTGACGTGGCGCGCAATAAACCTTTGATTGAAACGCCATTGTGTTCATAGAAATGGTCATCTTCTGCGGATAGCAGGGCGTCGATATAACCCTGGGGAATTTCCTCATACTTGACCGGCGTGCGTCTTTGCTCGCCGATTTCGCCGATGAGCTTGCCGTCGACAGAATAGATTCGCAGAGGAGTTTGCAAGCGGATGTCGCGCAAAGTCTCCACAGATGGCAAAGATGGACTAAGGTATAAGTGTGTGCCGAGCAACACTGCAAGAACGCCCCCACATAGACCGAGTACCAACCAGGTAAGTGTAAAAATCGTTTTCTTCAGGTTCATTGGCTAACATCTAGTTGAGTTATCGCACCGACCGTGCCGGGCCGACATTATAGAGGGCTTTTCACGGGTCAGGGCTCCTGGCAGGGATTTTTTTCGGTGCTATACATAATCTGCGCAGCAGTGGATTTTCAGAAAGGAATAGAGCGTGCCTAGCTTGTTCAAAACCAAATTAAAGCCGATGCTCGGCCTGGATATCAGTTCAACCACTATCAAGATGTTGGAACTGAGTCGGCATGGAAACGGATATCGTGTAGAGAATTACGCTGTCAAACCACTGCCCGCCAACGCGGTAGTGGAAAAAAATATCAATGATGTCGAAGCGGTCGCACAAGCGGTCAAAGCGACCATCCAGTCATCCAAAACCAAGCTCAGGGATGCAGCGGTGGCGGTACCAGGTTCCGCGGTCATTACCAAGGTCATTGAAATGCCCGCCGGGCTTAATGACGACTCTCTCGAATTGCAAATTTCCCTCGAAGCCGACCAATACATTCCTTATCCGCTTGAAGAAGTGGCAATGGATTTCAATGTGCTCGGGCCGTCAGACAAATCGCCGGAAATGGTGAAGGTTCTGATCGCGGCATGCCGAAGTGAAAATATTGAAATGCGAACCAGCGTCCTGGAACTTGCGGAGCTCAAACCGCGGGTCATTGACGTGGAAGCATTCACAATGGAGCGGGCATTCGAATTGATTCGCGACCAGTTTGTCGACCAGCAGGATCAGGTGGTTGCCATTGTCGATATCGGATCCACCATGACCACTCTGAGTGTTCTGGTTGACGGCAAAACGGTTTATACCCGCGAGCAACTATTTGGCGGCAGGCAGCTGACCGAAGAAATTCAGCGGCGTTACGGTTTATCCGAAGAAGAAGCAGGTCTTGCAAAAAAGCAGGGCGGTTTGCCGGATGATTATGAGCCGGAAGTTCTGGAGCCGTTCCGTGACAACGTGGTGCAACAAGTAACCCGTTCGCTGCAGTTTTTCTTTTCTTCCAGTCAGTACAACGATGTGGATCACATCCTGCTCGCCGGCGGGGTGGCATCGCTACCCGGACTGGCAGAGGTAATTGAGGAAAAATTGGGAACGCCCGCAACTGTGGCGAACCCTTTTGCCAATATGTCAGTGTCGTCGCGCGTCAATTCAGCTGTGCTGGCCAATGACGCCCCGTCGCTGATGATTGCAACCGGATTGGCGCTTAGGAGCTTTGATCTCGATGGCTAGAATCAACTTATTGCCCTGGCGAGAAGAATATCGTCAGGAAAAGAAAAAGGAATTTCAGGTGCAGCTGTTCGGCCTGAGTCTGCTGGCGGTGATCTGTTGCTACAGCTGGGTCGGAATCGTCAATGGAAAGATTGAAAACCAGGGCGAACGCAACAGCATACTCCAGACCGAAATCACCGCGCTGGACAAGAAGGTTAAAGAGATCAGCGAGCTTAAGAAAAAACGCGAAGATCTGATTGCGCGAATGAAAGTAATTCAGGATTTGCAGGGTACACGGCCAACCATCGTGCGTTATTTTGACGAAATGGTCCGCTCGGTTCCCGATGGAATTTTCTTTAATTCCATTACCCGCAAAGGTGATCTGATCACCATCATCGGAATTACCGAGTCCAGTAACCGGGTGTCCACATTCATGAGAAATCTGGATACATCGGAATGGTTCAGCAATCCGAACCTGAGATCAATAAAAGCCAACGCTGCGTACGGCGACCAGGCTGCGGAGTTTCATCTTCAGCTGAAAACCGCGCTGCCAGTGGATCAGCAGCCAGAGGGAGGCGCGTAGTATGGCGGGCTTGTCAGAACAACTGGAACAACTGAAGAACATCAATCTGTCGGACATGGACTGGCACAGGGTAGGTGTATGGCCCCTGGCTGGACGTATTGCAGTTTTTGTACTCGTGATACTCGCCATTTTCGTCGCAGCGTATTTTTTCTTTGTGAAAGAAAAAAACCTGGAATTGGAAAGCGCAGAGCGCAACGAGCAGACATTGAAAGGCACTTTTGAAAAAAAGGCGCATGAAGCAGCAAATCTTGATAAATATTTGCAGCAAATGGCCGAAATGGAAGAGTCATTCGAAGCTTTGAAGAAGCAGTTGCCGAAAGACACAGAAGTACCTGGTTTGCTCGAGGATATAGACGAGAAAGGTGTGGCCAGTCGATTAAATATCGAGAGCATTACCCTGCAGCCGGAAAAAACATCGGAATTCTACGTGGAGCTTCCCATAGAAGTAAAAGTATCAGGTGGATACCACGAATTTGGAGCCTTTGTGAGTGGCGTGGCAGGTATGCCGCGAATTGTGACCCTGCATGATTTCGGAATCGAAAAGGACAAGAAATCAGGCAAGCTGGACATGACCATACAGGCAAAAACTTACCGGTATATTGAGCAGGAATAATTGAAATGCGTGAATTTTATACTTGTTCACTTGCTCTTCTGCCTCGGGTTATGGGTTTGAGCCTGGTGATCATTGCAACAGGATGTTCTTTCGAGGGTAGTCATAGTGACTTGCGAAGCTACATTGATGAAGTAAAAAGCAAGCCGGTCGGCGCTATTGAACCACTGCCGCCGCTACGCACTTACGACCCGTACGTGTACAACGTGACCGCCAAGCGCAGTCCATTTGACCCACCGGTGGAAGTCAAGCAGTTGTCTCGCGTCGGTGATCCGAAGATAGCGCCGGATCGCAACCGGGAGAAGGAATATTTGGAGTCTTTCAGAATCGATACGCTTTCCATGGTCGGTACCATGCAGAACCGCGGCATTCTCTGGGGGCTCGTAAAGGATGGTGATGATCGAATCAATCGCGTCACTGTGGGCAATTATATGGGTAAAGACCACGGCAAGATCGTGTCCGTCATGCCCACTCAAATTGACCTGATGGAGATAGTGTCCGACGGTTTGGGTGGCTGGCTGCAACGACCGCGGACTTTGAAATTATCTGAGAAGGAATAACTGGCATGTTGGTAGGTCATAAAAAATTCGCTGGGATCCTCGTTGGCGCGAGTCTGTTACCGGTTTGTAGCTGGGCGGCTGAGCTGCGGGACATTCGTTTTGCGGAATTGCCGGGTGAGCGCGTGGAACTGCGCCTGCAGTTTGATGAATTGCCATCGAATCCCACGGGTTACACCATTGAGCAGCCCCCGCGCATCGTGCTGGATTTTCCGGATGTGGACAATGTGCTGAAGAATAAGCGCTTTCCCATCAATATCGGCGATGTCAGTGGGGCCGTGGTGGTCTCCGGCGGTGGCCGTACCCGCCTGATTGTCAACACCGACAGCCCCATGCCTTACACCGCGCGCGTTGATGGTCAGACCTACATCGTCGAGGTAGGCACGTCTTCAGCGGAAGGCGTATCGGCCATTCCCGCAGCGAAGACGATTGACGCGGCTGCAGCCAGCACGGTGGTCAAACCGGCCGGCGAGAAGAAAAGTCGCTTCGATGATACGAAGTCGTCAATCAGCAATATCGATTTCCGTCGAGGAGCCGCAGGCGAAGGCCGGGTGATCGTGTCATTGAGCAATCCAAATGTCGGCATCGACATTGAAGAGATTGCAGGCGGCATCGAAGTGAGTTTCCTCAATACCGGCCTGCCGGGTGAGTTGAATCGAAAACTCGACGTTACTGACTTTGCCACCCCGGTAAAAATGATTTCGCCCGACACCAACAAGCTGCGAACTGCGCTGACCATTCGCGCCAATGGCGATTACGATTACATGGCATACCAGGCTGACAGCGAATATGTCATCAGCATCAAGCCACAGACCGCCGCCGACATCGCGAAGAAAAAAGAAGCGTTTGCCTACTCCGGTGAAAAGCTTTCCCTGAACTTCCAGGATATTGCGGTTCGTAACGTGTTACAGATCATTGCAGATGTTACCTCGCTGAACCTGGTGGCCAGTGACACGGTTCAGGGCAGCATCACTTTGCGACTGGATAATGTTCCATGGGATCAGGCGCTGGATATCGTGCTGAAAACCAAAGGTCTGGACAAGCGACAGATGGGTAATGTCCTGATGGTTGCGCCCGCTGCGGAAATTGCAGAGCGTGAGCGGCAGGAACTGACCACCAAGAAGCAGCTGGAAGAACTGGCGCCCTTGCGCACCGAGTACATCCGGGTCCGCTATGCCAATGCACGCGAACTGTTCGAGCTGTTCATTCCACAAGGTGGTGGCGGTGGCGGTGGTGGCGGTGGTGGTGCCGGTATCGGCAGCGATCGCAACTCTACAGGCACCATTTTGTCTGAACGCGGACAGGCAATCGTAGACGAGCGCACCAACTCCATCATCCTTACGGATACCCAGGACAAAATTGAGGCCTTCCGTCGCATCGTCGATCAGATCGACATTCCGATCCGTCAGGTGATGATCGAAGCGAGGATTGTGATTGCCAATACCGACTTCCGCAGAGAGCTGGGCGCATCATTAGGCCAGGGCATCATGGTGAATTCGGATAACGGCCGCACCCTGAACATCATCACCGGTCGCGGTCTGGATTCGGATGACATCGACTACAACGACGATGGCGGCATCGAAGTTGAGACGGAGCCTTTCTACAATCTGGCGGTCACCGGCGAGAGTGCTTCACGCTTTGCGTGGAACCTGATCCGTGACAACGTGTTCCTCGGCCTGGAACTGTCGGCACTGGAAGACTCGGGTTATGCGGAAATCGTCAGCCAGCCGAAGGTCATTACTGGCGATAAACAGCAGGCCAGCATAGAATCCGGTACCGAAATTCCCTATCGGGATGCATCCTCGGCTTCGGGTGAAGGTGGTGGCGTCGCAGCAACCGTGTCGTTCAAGAAGGCATTGCTCAAGCTGGATGTGACTCCGCAGATTACGCCGGATGACAAGATCATTATGGATCTGATCATCAACCAGGATTCGCCCGGTGAGAACACGATTGCAGGTCCGACCATTGATACAACCAAACTGGAGACCCAGGTTCTGGTTCCCGATGGACAGACAGTGGTACTCGGCGGTATCTTCACCAACAACGTGATCACCAGCCAGTCCAAAGTACCTTTGCTGGGTGATGTACCGATACTGGGCCGCCTGTTCCGCAGGGACATAAGCCACGAAGATAAGCGCGAGCTGCTGATATTCATCACCCCGCGTATCATGTCGAACGGAGTAAACGACTAAAAGTGATTCAAAACCTAGTACTTGTCGGCCCCATGGGGGCCGGCAAATCCACCGTTGGCAAACTCCTCGCCGCCCGCCTTAACTATGTCTACGTCGATACCGACCACCTTATCGAAGAACGCACCGGTGCGGATATTCCGTGGATTTTTGACGTTGAAGGCGAGGCCGGCTTCCGGGTCCGCGAAACCTCTGTGCTGGAAAGCCTGCTGGGCTCTCAGCAAAAAGTGGTCGCCACCGGCGGCGGCATTGTTGTGGCGCCGGACAATCTTCCCCTGTTAAGAGAGTTGGGCACGGTCTTTTATCTGACGGCCTCAATCGATCAACTATTCAGCAGAACCGCCAAAGACAAGAAACGGCCGCTGCTGCAGGTCCCCAACCCGCGTGAGCGGATTATCAAGTTGCTGCAGGAGCGCGATCCGCTCTATCGTCAGGTCGCCCACCACACGGTAGACACCGATGGACGCAGCAGCAAGTGGGTGGCCCAGTACATTTCCGAGCAATTCTTCAACGCCCGCTGACAGGCGCGCCATCTGCGCTTTACCAGCGCTTCAACGGATTTGCGCTGCTTGTCTTGGCCTGGCGTATCGCATACTCTGCCGGTCTTTTCCCATCAAACGAAGGCATGCGATTCTATGGCCCACGAAACCCTCACCGTGGAACTGGGGGAGCGAAGTTATCCCATTTTTATAGGTTCGGGCCTGCTTGGTCAGCCCGCGCTGGCTCAGCCGTTTGTGCAGTCGGGGCAGATTCTGGTCGTAACCAACACCACGATAGCGCCGCTTTATCTTGAACAGGTGCGACATTGGCTGGGCCAGTCGTGTACCAGTTCTCTGCAACTGGAAACTCTCAGCCTGCCGGACGGAGAACAGTACAAGCAGCTGGCCTCGGTGGAGCAGATTTTTGACCGTCTACTCGAGCTCGGGTTTAACCGCAAGGCAATGATCGTCGCTCTCGGTGGCGGTGTTGTCGGGGATATGGCCGGCTTTGCGGCTGCCTGCTATCAACGCGGCGTCCCGTTTCTGCAAATCCCCACCACCTTGCTTTCGCAGGTCGATTCTTCCGTGGGCGGCAAAACCGGAGTCAACCATCCGCGCGGTAAAAATATGATCGGGGCCTTTTATCAGCCAGAAGCGGTGTTTATCGACACCGACGTTCTGCAGACTCTTCCGGAACGCGAACTGGCGGCTGGCCTGGCGGAAGTGATCAAGTATGGTCTGATCGCTGATGCGGAGTTTTTTGGCTGGCTCGAGCTGAACATCGAGCAGCTACTGCGCAAGGATCCCGAAGCGTTGCAGTACGCCATCCGACGCTCCTGCGAGATCAAGGCCGACGTGGTTTCTCAGGACGAAAAGGAATCGGGTCTGCGCGCAATTCTCAATCTCGGCCACACCTATGGTCACGCTATCGAAACGGAAATGGGCTACGGCCACTGGCTGCACGGAGAAGCCGTGGCGGCCGGCATGGTGATGGCGTGTGAGCTTTCCCGGGAATTGGGCTGGCTCGAGCCCGAAGTGGCCGAACGCGCACGCGCACTGATCCGAAAAGCGCAGCTGCCCGTCGCACCGCCGCCGGAAATGCCTGGTGATGCTTTCAAGAAGCATATGAAAGTGGACAAGAAAGTGCTGGATGGACGTATACGCCTGGTATTGCTGAAGGGTCTGGGGCAGGCGACTGTCACCAGCGATTTCGATCCCAGGCATTTTGCCCGGCAACTGGCCGCATTGGGCCGGGCGTAGGGCTGAAGGTCGGCGTGGTAACCCCTCCCCCTGCAAAGGGGGAGGCTAGGTGGGGGTTTGCGAATCTTGTGTGTGCTTCCGGAAAAGCCACCCCCCTGAATCCCCCCTTGGCAGGGGGGACTTGAAGGCGGCGTTCCGCCTTTCGATCCATCAATCCTTTGGGGCTGCTTATGAACAGCATTGCGAACGCTCCCTATTCCAGCTTCGAGCGGGGCCCGGAACTCTTGCTCACACCTTCCTGGCAGATTCTGCGTCAGCAGATATTGCATCTGGCACAGTTCGGGGGCGGGGTGCAGGTCATATGCGGTCCGGAGGGCGCGGGGAAGTCGACTTTTCTGGCGTTCCTGCAAAAGGCCGCGGACTCCGACAATTTTTATAGCTGGCAGGTGCCCGCCCATTGTGACAACGCCACCCTGTTTCGCCAGATGCTCGAAGCGCTCGGGTTGCGTCCGGGGGCTCAGGCCGGCGCCGGTGAGCTGATCTATTCTCTGCGTAATTACGCCCAGAGCCTGGAGCGGTCGCGGCAACGACTGGTATTCGCCTTCGATGACGCCCACCACCTGGGCAATCCGGAGCTGGCTGCCCTCATCAGCGTGTTGCAGGGCAGTTCGGAATCCGGGTTCGGTCTGCACTTTATCCTGCTGGCGCTGCCGGGGCTCGCGGAGCGCATTGACGAGCTGCACCTGGTGGATGTATCCGTGCAGGACATGCAACTGCCCCCGTTTTCGCCCGCCGAACTCAACACGGTATTCAGTAATACGTTTCTGGCCGCCGGCGAGCCGCTGACCCTGCACGGCGAAGCCCTCGAGCGGGTTTGGGTGCAGTCCGAAGGCCTCCCCGGGCGCGCGCTGGATATGGCGCGGGCATTGAAAACCCGGCCGTCGGACCAGTCGCCGACGCCACCGTCGTCGTCGGGGTTCCGCTTTGCGGGGCTGCCCATCTGGCACATGGCGGCCGTGGGTTTGCTGATTGTGCTGTGGGCGCTGTTTTTTCATGACGGTGACGAGACGCCCGAGGACGGCGGCGCCACCGCCATTGAGGGAGCCTCGGGCAACCAGCGGCGCAGCGTGCCCATCGAAATCATTGAAAACCCGCGTCCGGGACACGCTGCGGCAGCGCGGACCGATGCCACAGCCGCATCTGAACGTACGCCGGGTGGCGACGCAGCTGTGGAAGCGGCCCTGAGCGAACCTCTGGATAATGCCGCAACCGGAACTGAAGCCAGTACCGCATCCGAGCTTGCAACGTCGGAACCGGCTGTCTCTACGGGCCCGGCCCCGACAGTCCCCGCGCCGGAGCCAAATTCAGGCCCAGAGCTGAACTCCAGCCCGGAGCTGACTCCAGGCGCACCCCCTGACAATGCTGTGGTCGCCGGATCGGACCCGGCGGCAACGGCGGTGGCCGAACCTGACGCGGGCATCCCCATCGCCGAACCTGTCGAGGAATCACCAGCGCCGGCCTCAAAACCGGCGACTGCTGCAGCTGCAGCAGCTCCGCCCGCAGCCTCTGCAGACGTGAAGGAATTTGTCGAGCAGGGGGAAAAGGCGCTGCTGAGCCTGGCGCCTTCGGGTTATGTGTTGCAGCTGATGGCAACCACCGCGGAGAACTCTCTGGGGGAATATGTGGCCCGCCAACCCAATCGGCAGAACCTGCTGGTACACAGCGCCGACCGAGATGGCAGGCGCATGTACCTGCTGGTCGAAGGATTTTATGCGGACAAGGACGCGGCGCTGTCCGCCATCGACAATCTTCCCGCGGAGCAGCAGGCCGGCCGGCCATGGCCAAAAAAAGTGAGTGTTATTCATCAGGAAATCAGACAGGTTCGCAGAAACTGAACCGGGTTTGCGGCTATAAAGGGATCGAGAGGACGCTCCGACTTGCCAAGATCCGTCTGAGTAGTTAACATCTCGCGCCCATTTTCAGGTAAGCCCCTTGTCAGGGGCTTTTTTGTCTGTGTCCGGCGGGGTTCCAGCGCCTCGGGCCGGGTCCATGCGAGTGAAGGTCGAGTTTGCACGGCTGAAAAGCCGCCAGCGTGTCTGTTATCGGCTCTGACGGTTCGATACAGGCAGACAGAAACGCGCCGCTGACGTCGTTTCTGTACAGGGCGGGTCCGGCCCCGGTCGGGCGCGCTGGTTGTTCCATATACCAAGAAGTGATACGCCTATGAGTACGGGTCTTTATCGGATAGATGAATTCAAAGACAACTGCGGATTTGGTCTCATTGCCCATTTGAAGGGCGAGGTCAGTCACCGGTTGTTGAAAACCGGCATACGCGCACTCACCTGCATGACCCATCGCGGCGGTATCGCAGCGGACGGCAAGACCGGCGATGGTTGCGGATTGCTCATTCAAAAACCGGATTCCTTTCTCCGCCGAATCGCCGCGGAGGAGCTGAACTTCACTTTGAATGCCCGGTATGGCGTAGGTGCCATCATGATGAGCCGGGATACGCACATGCAGAGGAGGGCCCGCGACGTAGTGTCTGAAGAGCTTGCGGCCCTGGGCATGTCTGACATTGCCTGGCGCAAGCTACCTACCAACGATTCCTGCCTCGGCCCGATTGCCAAGGCAAGCCTCCCCGATATTTTCCATGTGTACGTCAACTCCGAAGCTGAATCAGATCAGGCACTCAACGCCAAACTGTTCATAGCTCGACGCAAAATCGAAAACCGCCTCACTTCAGATTCGAACTTCTATATCACCAGCCTCTCGGCAAATGTTCTGTCCTACAAAGGTCTGATGATGCCGGTCGACCTGCCGAGGTTTTATCTGGACCTTGCCGATGAGCGCCTCGAAACGGCCATCTGTGTCTTCCACCAGAGATTTTCCACCAATACCATGCCGCGCTGGCCGCTGGCGCAGCCGTTTCGCATGCTCGCCCACAACGGCGAGATCAACACCATTACCGGCAACCGTAACTGGTCCGTGGCCCGCACCCCGAAATTCCAGACCGAGCTGTTACCCGACCTGGCCGACATCTCTCCGCTGGTAAACCGCACCGGTTCGGATTCTTCCAGCCTGGACAACATGCTCGAATTGCTGGTCATTGGCGGGATGGACCTGCATCGGGCCATTCGCATGCTGGTGCCGCCGGCCTGGCAGAACGTCGAGACCATGGACGAGCAGTTGCGCGCCTTCTATGAATTCAATTCAATGCATATCGAACCCTGGGACGGTCCGGCGGGGCTGGTGATCACCGATGGGCGCTACGCTGTGTGTACGCTGGATCGCAATGGTCTGCGGCCGTCTCGCTGGGTCATCACCAAAGATGACATCATCACCGTGGCTTCCGAAGTCGGGGTGTATGACTATGATCCGGCGGACGTTGTAGCCAAAGGTCGACTGGGGCCCGGCCAGATTCTGTCGGTGGACACCCAGACCGGCACACTGCACCACACCCAGGACATCGACGACCAGCTGAAAAACGGCCGCCCCTATGCGGAGTGGCTGAAGAAACATGCCGTGCGCATCGAAGCCAGTCTGTCCAGGGCCAAGCCGGAAATCGGGCTGGATACCGACGAGATCCGGCTATACATGAAAATGTTCAACACCACCTACGAGGAATGCGATCTGGTTTTGCGCCCCTTGGGGGAATCGGGCCAGGAAGCCGTAGGCTCCATGGGTGATGACACGCCGATGGCCGTGTTGTCTCAAAAGCAGCGACCACTGTACGACTTTTTCCGGCAACAGTTTGCCCAGGTGACCAATCCGCCCATCGACCCACTGCGCGAAGCGATCGTCATGTCGCTGGAGACGTGCCTGGGGCGGGAGCTTTCTGTCTTCGAGGAGACCGAAGCGCATGCGGATCGCATCATTCTGGCGAGCCCGGTACTGTCTCCCGCGAAATACCGCTCCCTGATGAAGGTGCATAAAAAGCGCTCGACCCACCAGCAGTTCAGCCTGCTTTACAACCCCCAGGAGAAAAACCTGAGGCAGGCCATTCACGATCTGCTGGAAGAGGTAGTGGCCGGGGTGCGCGCCGGGAAGGTGTCCATCATCCTCACCGACTTCGGTTTACAGGCCGGCCTGATTCCGATTCACGCCCTGCTCGCAACCGGCGCCGTACACCACAAGCTCACACACATGGGTCTGCGGTGTGATGCCAACATCATTGTCGAAACGGCAACGGCTCGCGACCCGCATCACGTAGCTGCCCTGATCGGCTATGGGGCGACGGCCGTCTATCCGTATCTGAGCTACTACATCATCAATCATCTGGTCGCTTCCGGCGATCTGCTGGTGGATATCAATACTGCGTATAGAAACTATACGAAAGGCATCGACAAGGGCCTGTTGAAGATCCTCTCGAAAATGGGTATTTCCAGCGTGACTTCGTATCGCGGCGCCCAGCTGTTTGAAGCCATCGGCCTCGATGAAGAAGTAATCGAAACCTGCTTTGAAGGTACCGCCAGTCGTATCCAGGGCGCGGGTTTCGATGACCTGGAGGAGGATCAGAAGATACTTGCGGGTCTCGCAATGCGCGCCCGCAAGCCCATCTCTCCCGGAGGCGTGCTCAAATACGTGCATGGACAGGAGTACCACGCCTACAACCCGGACGTAGTACAGGGACTGCACGCGGCGGTCCGGTCCGGCGACTATGCGGCCTGGCGAGATTACGCCGCCCTGGTCAACAATCGTCCGGTCGCAACATTGCGCGATTTGATGAAGATTCGGGGTGGCATCACACCGGTTCCATTGGCGGAAGTCCAGCCGCTGGAAAGTCTTTTCAAATGTTTCGATTCCGCGGGCATGTCGTTAGGGGCGCTGTCTCCGGAAGCCCATGAAGCGCTGGCAGAAGCCATGAACAGTCTCGGTGGGCGTTCCAACAGCGGTGAAGGCGGGGAAGATCCGGCGCGCTACGGCACCAGCAAAGTCTCCAAGATCAAACAGGTCGCATCCGGCCGGTTCGGCGTCACCCCGGCCTATCTGGTTAACGCGGAAGTGTTACAGATCAAGATTGCCCAGGGGGCCAAGCCTGGCGAAGGCGGCCAGTTACCCGGCGGCAAGGTTAACGCACTGATCGCACGCCTGCGGTATTCGGTTCCCGGCGTCACACTCATTTCTCCGCCGCCTCATCACGATATCTATTCCATCG
>CAZXLJ010000061.1:0-234 GCA_964641175.1 uncultured Cellvibrionaceae bacterium | reverse complement strand
CTGAAGCAGGTCAATCCTGAAGCCCTGGTGTCGGTGAAACTGGTATCGCGCCCCGGGGTGGGCACCATCGCCGCCGGCGTCACCAAGGCCTATGCCGATCTGATCACCATCTCCGGTTACGATGGCGGTACCGCGGCCAGCCCGCTGACCTCAATCCATTACGCGGGCTCTCCCTGGGAGCTTGGTCTGTCCGAGACCCACCAGACCCTTTGTGCCAACGATCTGCGGGACAAG
>CAZXLJ010000060.1:0-20677 GCA_964641175.1 uncultured Cellvibrionaceae bacterium | reverse complement strand
AGTGGAATCGGATCAGGAAATACGCTCCCGCCCATTTCCGTGCAGGGCAACCAGATACTGATTGGAGGCCAGCCCGACAGTATTGCCGGGCCGAGCCTGTTCTGGTCAAACACCGGCTGGGAAGCGGAGCGGTTCTACAATGCGGATCTCGTGGCGTATGTAAAAGAGCAGTGGAACGCCCGCTTGATTCGCGCCGCCATGGGTGTGGATCCCACGGTTTCAGGTTTTGGCGGCGCTCAGGAGCCGAGCGGTGGTTATCTCGACAACACAATCCCGGGCAACGGGGAATTCCAGAAAAACCTGGTGACGACGGTCGTCGACGCGGCCATTGCCAATGATATGTATGTCATCATCGACTGGCATACGCACCATGCCGAGGATTTTACCGAAGAAGCAGTGGCATTTTTCAGTGAAATGTCAGCTCGTTACGGCGATTTCAATAATGTGATTTACGAGATCTACAACGAGCCGTTACGGGTTTCCTGGAGCGGTGTGATCAAGCCCTATGCGGAACGCGTGATTTCCGCGATCCGCGCCAACGATCCCGACAACCTGATCATTGTCGGCACGCCGAACTGGTCGCAGGATGTGGACGTCGCCTCGCAAGACCCCATCACCGGCTGGAACAACATTGCCTATACGCTGCATTTTTACGCCAATACACATTTTGCCTGGATGCCGGCGGAGGAATGGGGGCTGCTGCCCAAGGCGCAAACCGCCCTGAATAATGGTATCGCTCTGTTCGTTACCGAGTGGGGAGCCGTCGAAGCGAGCGGTGATGGCGGGGTCAACGTCGATTCCACTAATCAGTGGATGGATTTCCTGCGCCGCAACAATATCAGCCATGCAAACTGGGCACTCAACGACAAGGTGGAAGGAGCATCCGCACTGACGCCGGGCGCCAGCGCAACGGGCGGCTGGAATGATGGCAATCTCACCGAATCCGGGCGCTATGTCCGGGATCTGATCATGGGCTGGTAATCCATCCTGGGATAAATGACAGAACCGGTAGAACGAGTACTGTTATTTTTCTGATGTGTCGAGCCTTCGCTGCCGCCCCGGTCAAACGGAGCGGCGCGAAGTGCTCGGGAGGCAGGCCCGGGGCCTGCTTGTATTCCATGTAAAGCTCCATCGGTCTTTGTATTGCTCCATCCATCTACGTACTGCTCCATCCATCTGGCAGCGGTTCGACCCTCGGCATTTTGTCAGTTTGACCATTATGTTGCGTCCGGTCACCATCAGACGGTTTACCTCGAGCTCCGACTAAAGGACAATAGCGCCCTTCCAGCGATTCACAGGGGCGCCCGCCGCCTCGTGCTACCTTAGCCAACCATTTCCAGCCAGCTTTCGATTAGGAGTGCAGACATGCCGTCCCGTAAAGATCTTGCCAATGCAATTCGCGCCCTCAGTATGGATGCCGTTCAGAAGGCCAATAGTGGCCACCCGGGTGCGCCCATGGGGATGGCGGATATCGCCGAAGTGTTGTGGAACGACTTCCTCAAGCACAACCCGCAAAACCCAAGCTGGCCAGACCGGGACAGATTCATTCTGTCCAACGGGCACGGATCCATGCTTATTTATTCCTTGCTGCACCTCTCGGGCTACGATCTGCCACTCGAAGAACTGAAGAACTTCCGTCAATTGCATTCGAAAACGCCGGGCCATCCGGAGTTCGGATATACCCCGGGCGTGGAAACTTCTACCGGACCGCTGGGGCAGGGCGTCAGCAACGCCGTGGGCATGGCGCTGGCCGAGAAAATTCTCGCCGCTCACTTCAATAAGCCCGGCCACGAAATCGTCGATCACCATACGTACCTGTTCCTCGGGGATGGTTGCATGATGGAGGGCATCTCCCATGAAGCTTGCTCCCTCGCCGGTACTCTGGGTCTGGGCAAGCTGATCGCATTCTATGACGACAACGGCATTTCCATTGACGGGCACGTGGAAGGCTGGTTTACCGATGATACTCCCAAGCGCTTCGAAGCCTATGGCTGGCACGTGGTTTCCGGAGTCGATGGCCATGATTCCGCGGCCATCAAAGCCGCCGTCGAATCCGCCCACGCGGTCACCGACCGGCCCACGCTGATCTGCTGCAAAACCGTTATCGGATTCGGTTCTCCCAACAAGGCGGGAACCCATGGCGTTCACGGGTCCCCGCTGGGAGATGCCGAAGTCGCTGCCACGCGGGAAGCACTTGGCTGGAAACATGCCGCTTTTGAAGTGCCGCAAGATATTTATGCCGGATGGGATGCGAAAGAAGCCGGTGCCGCCCGGGAAGCTGAATGGCAGAAACGGTTTGCTGCCTACCGCAGTGCTTTCCCCGAACTCGCCACTGAATACGAGCGACGGGTTATCCGCGAAGAGCTGCCGCAGGAGTTTTCCGCCATTGCGGACGAGTTTATTCGTCAGTGTCAGGAAAAGCAGGAAAAAATCGCGACCCGCAAAGCCTCGCAGAATGCAATCGAAGCCTACGCCAAATGTCTGCCGGAACTGCTGGGCGGTTCTGCGGATCTAGGCGGCTCTAACCTCACCACCTGGTCCGGCACCAAGCCGCTGACCCGGGAAGACGCCAACGGAAACTATGTCCTTTACGGCGTCCGCGAATTTGGAATGAGTGGCATCATGACCGGCATCGCCCTGCATGGCGGATTTGTCCCCTTCGGCGGCACCTTCCTGATGTTTATGGAGTACGCCCGCAACGCCGTGCGTATGAGTGCCCTCATGAAAGCGCACAACATCTTTGTCTACACGCACGACTCCATCGGCCAGGGTGAAGACGGGCCGACGCACCAGCCCATCGAGCAACTCGCCAACCTGCGCATGACGCCGCGTCTGATTACCTGGCGCCCCGGTGATGCGACCGAATCAGCGGTCGCGTGGAAAGTTGCCCTTGAATATACCGACGGACCTTCGGCGCTGGTCTTCAGCCGGCAGGGTGTGGAGCACGCGAGCCGCACGCCGGAGCAGGTGGCCGCCATCTCCCGGGGCGGATATGTACTCATCGACAGCGAAGGAACCCCGGATGCCATTCTGATTGCGACGGGTTCCGAGCTGTCCCTCGCCGTGAAAGCTGCCGGGGCTCTGAAGGATGCCGGCCGCCGGGTCCGCGTCGTTTCGATGCCGTCGACCAGTGTGTTTGACATGCAGGATGAGCAGTATCGCGAATCGGTACTGCCGAAAAAAGTTACCGCGCGTGTGGCAATCGAAGCGGCGCATGCTGACTACTGGACCAAATATGTGGGTCTGGAAGGTCGCACCATAGGCATGACTACCTTCGGAGAATCTGCACCGGGTGACGCCTTGATGGAATATTTTGGCTTTACCGTGGAGAAAGTTGTTAACACGGTCAACGAATTACTCTAAATTTCGTCCTCAAACGCCGCCGCGAGGCGGCTTCCGCCAAAAAAATTCCGGTTTGGAGAATCTCCATGAAAGTCAATCTTATGTCCGATATGAACCTGAAAGGCCAGAAGGTGCTGATCCGGGAAGACCTCAACGTGCCTGTGATGGATGGCAAGATTACGTCGGACGTTCGAATTCGGGCTGCGCTGCCTACTTTGCGTATGGCTCTGGAGCGCGGTGCAAAAGTCATCGTGATGTCGCACCTGGGCCGACCGACAGAAGGTGAATATGAAGAAGAATATTCATTGAAGCCGGTGGCCGAATACATAGGCAAAGCGCTTGGCCGGACGGTGCCGGTCGTGCGCGACTGGAAAAGTGGAATTGATGGCGACGATGATCTGGTTTTACTGGAAAACGTGCGCTTTAACCTGGGTGAAACTTCTGACGACGAAGGCCTTGCGAAGGCTTACGCCAATTTGTGCGATATTTTTGTGATGGACGCCTTCGGCACGGCGCACCGCGCCCAGGCCTCCACACATGGGGTAGCGCGTTTCGCACCGGAAGCTTGCGCCGGTCCGCTGCTGGCGGCAGAACTGGATGCTCTGGAAAAAGCACTGGCCAATCCAGCCCGGCCGATGGTGGCGCTGGTGGGTGGTTCGAAAGTGTCTTCCAAGTTGATGGTGCTGGACGCATTGGCAAAAATTGCCGACACGATTGTCGTCGGGGGCGGCATTTCCAATACTTTCGTCGCATCGGCGGGCTACGAGGTGGGCAATTCCCTGTACGAAAAGGATCTGATTCCGGAAGCGCAGCGTTTGCGAGCGGAAACCAGTGTGGCGTTTGCCGAAGATGTGCGGGTGACCAAGGTGGGGTTCAAGGAATGGAAACACGACTCCAAAACAGAAGTGAAAAACATCGACCAGATCGCTTCGGATGAAGAGATTATTGATTACGGCCCGAAAACCGCTGCCAGAGTGGCAGAAATCCTGAAAAGCGCCAAAACCATTCTCTGGAACGGGCCCTGCGGTGTTTTTGAATTCGATGCATTTGCCAGGGGCACAGAAGAAGTCGCCCGGGCTATCGCGGAGAGCGAAGCATTCTCCATCGCCGGTGGTGGTGACACTCTGGCCGCCATCGACAAATTCGGGCTGGCAGACAAGATTTCCTATATATCCACCGGCGGTGGTGCGTTTCTGGAATATGTGGAAGGCCGGCCACTGCCTGCGGTTCAGGTACTTGAATCCCGCGCGAAGGAAGGTTGATATTCACAGGCGCCCCTGTTGCAGCGGGCGCCTTTCTGTTTCTCCGTCTGTTTTATTTTTTCGTCTCCGCCAAAGCGCCGTTTTATATTCCAACGGGAATCATTGGGCGCTTCGCGACCCGTTCTGAATAAATCCCGCCCGTACCATAACGTTTTTGCCGTTTGCCTGTGTGCTCAACCTGCTTATTATTCAGTCAAGAGTCTTCTGCGCGGCTGCCTGTCGTCGCAGTCAAATGCCGGATGTATTCGCAGAGCTCTCGTGAATCACGACAAACGATAATCATCCGTTCAAGTGCAGGAGGCGTGTCATGGGAAAAACAATCAATCGGCAATACCAAACCTCTCAGATCACAGCAAAAATACTGCTGATGCACACCGCCCGGCTGGCAGCTGCCAGCCTGATTCTGATGGGTGCGCAAGCTTTTGGTCTGGATGTCCAGCAGACAGGAACGTCCAATTCCCTGCTGGTGGAACAGGAATATGTTTTCAGCTCTGAAGGCAGCCATGTTTACCAGGAAGGTGAGGGCAATGACGTAATGGCTTATCAGGGGGGCGATGGAAATAGCAACCAGCTACTTGTCACCCGGATATCGCAAACAGGTGCACTGAATGCTGCCACAAGTTTCCAGAATGCATTGCATGGCCAGATTGTCATCCAGCAGACTGGAACCCAGAATCATGCGCAGGTAGAGCAGCAGGACATTTATGCTGTTTCAGCAGAAATTCTGCAAACCGGGACGAATAATTTCGCCGAATTGCACCAGTTGGCTACGACAGATGAGCCAGATCAGACTCTGCAGGCTTCAATAGTCCAGGAAGGTTCCGGTAACCGGGCGACTGCGATACAGCATACCTATCGGGGCCAGTTTGCACTCACCCAGATTGGCGAGGGCAATATTCTGCAATTGCAGCAAGGTGTAGGAAACACTTCACAATTCGATCGCGACAGCCGGGTGGACGTTGAAATGGTTGGTGACGGTAATGAAGCTTACATTGTGCAGCGGTCGGCTAACTCCGGAGCTTTGGCGGAAATTCGTTACATCGGTTCCGGAAATACCCTGAATCTGGAACAGATATTTGAAACGCCAATAGTGCGCATCAACAGCATCAACTCGGATGGCAACCAGGATGTTATTTATCAAAATTCGGGCGGTTGGCACGAGGTTTCTATCACCAGACAGGGTACACATGATAGTCGCGTGGATATCTATCAGGATGGCACGGCTATTGATGCCGGGGTAACCCAGACGGGGTCGGTGCGCGCAACGGTCGAACTTGAACAGGTGGAAGACTATATTGGGGCTCGTTCATGGGTGGATCAGTCAAATGTCATCGATTCACTTGCCCGCGTAGAGCAGGGTGGGACGAGCACTGCTTATATAGTTCAATCCGAAGTTGACAATTCAATCGCGCTGATCCGCAGTATTCCAAATACGGATGATTCGGATTTAACGATCAACCAGATGGCAGGTACCGGTAATGCCGCCGAGATTTTTCATGATGGTCCGGACTGGGCAAATTTGCTGATTGAACAGTCCGGCTCCTACAATGAAGCACTCATTTCACACGTTTCATCCGGAAATTGGACGGTGCAACCAGAGCAATATCGTGTAGAGCTTGTTCAGGTTGGGGACCATAACACGGCAACCATTATGCAGAATTTCTGACCTCATAAAGAGCGCCATCACGGCGCTCTCTAAATCAACTTGAGGAATGCTTGCGGACCCGGAATCGTTTACATCTCTTAATCCATCCATCGTCCACTCTCGTTTTTTATTATTCCAATGGCCTCGTGTAACAGAGCCAGATTCCTAAAGTAATAAAGCCCGCCCACACCATAGCGTTTTTGCGGTTTGCTCAGCCATACATCCTGCTTATTATCCGGTCAGGGGATTCTGCACGGCTGCCTGCCCTGACGGTCGGGTGCCGAATATGTCCGCAGAATTCTTCTGGGCACAATAACTGATAATTAACCCGTTCAAGCACAGGAGACGTGTCATGGGACAAATGTTCGATCCGCAAAAACAAACCCGTCTAAAACCAACCAAAGAATTGCTGCTGCGCTCAGCCCGACTTGCCTCGACAGGCATTCTGGTTTTAAGTGCGCAAGCCTTCGCCATGGATTTACAGCAGTCAGGTACATTCAACACGGCAACGGTGGAGCAGGAATTTCTGTTCACCACCGAAGGCAATTTGGTTAACCAGGTGGGAGAGAGTAACGATGTGTCAGTTTTTCAAGGAGGTAATGGAAGTGATGACCAGGTACTGGTTACACAGATTACCCAACTCGGCGAATTGAATTCCGCGAATACCACGCAGTACGCATTGCAGGGAAACATCGTCATCCAGCAGACCGGTTCGCAAAATCACGCGCAAGTCGAACAGCAGGAGATACACGACGCTTCTGCGGAAATTATGCAAACCGGAACCAATAACCTGGTCGACTTGCGACAACTGTCGGTGACGACGGATGACTTCCAGACAATCCAGGCTTCGATAACCCAGGATGGCAACGATAATCAGGTAACTGCAACCCAGCACTCTTTTGATACGGCGCTACTGACCGTGACGCAATACGGTACCGGCAACATCCTGCAATTGCAGCAAAATCGCGGCGAAGCTCCTTATGATGATCTCGACAGCGACGTCACCGTAGAAATGACTGGCAACGTCAACGAAGTTTATATCATGCAACGGAGCGTGTTCGCCGGTGGACGGGCGGATATTCGCTACGTGGGCTCTGGAAACATACTGGATCTTGAACAGGTCGGAGAGACACCAGTGGTACAGATCGATAGCTTGAATTCCGATGGTAACCAGGACTCGATAATGCAGCAGTCCGGTAGCTGGCAGGAAATTCTGATCGAGCGGGAAGACACCCACAACAGCCAGGTCAAAATTGTTCAGGAAGGAATGGCTTTCAGTGCCCACGTGCGGCAGTTCGGATCAGAGGGTGCGATCGCCGAACTTGAACAGTTCGAAGATTTTTTAGGCGCGGCTTCTGAAATCGAACAGACAGATGTGAACAATTCTCTCGCCCGGATCGAGCACAGTTATACAGGCGTGGGCAGAATTGTTCAAAGTGGGGTCGACAATTCGCAAGCGCTGATCCGGATGCATTCAGGTGATGACCCCTTACTGACCATTACCCAGACTGGTGGTACCGGCAACCAAGGCGAAATTAACCTGGATGGCTGGAGACTGGCGCATGCACTGATCGACCAGCAGGGTTCATTCAACGCTGCGCAAATCACCCACACGACGCAAGTGGGGGGCGGATTTACCGAGGGAGGTTTAACGGCATCAATCACACAAACCGGCGATCACAACTCAGCAATCATCTCGCAGAACTTCTGAACGAAACACAAAGCGCCGCTGCGGCGCTTTGTTTTTGCATAATTCCAACCCGCTTGCTTAACCTGGGTACCAGCGCATGCCGGTTCGTTGACGCATTACCGGTTTCCATTCAAATACGTATTTTTACGTATTGTGATCATCTCCCCTCCGGCCTCATGATCGCTTCCGCGAATAATAACTAATGATTGGAGACTGTATGCGTATTGCAATAAGTGCGGTAGCGGTCATGGGGTTGCTGACCGGGTGCGGTCCGGAAACTGATCCAACGGAAGAAAAACCGATAGATTACGGCAACCTTGAAATTACGCGCCCCTCGACCGAGGCGCTGGTGCTAGCCGACGAGAAGACGCTGGACCAGCACATCAAAAATGGTTTGCGTCTGGCTATCGGATCAGTGCGCTCGGGCAGCTCAAGTTCCGGTGGTTCAAGTGGTTGGGGCGGCTCATCAACCGGATCGAGTTCGGGCGGTTTCTCTTCCAGCTCATCCAGCTCTTCCAGCGCTGCCAGTTCCACGGGTGCCGCCGGTGGCGGCAATTCAAGCTCCGGCATGACACCGGACCCGAATTCGCCTCCGGAAGACGGTTCCGGCGGTGACGCCCCCTGGTCAGACACCAATGTCCATGTCGACGGTGTCGACGAATCCGATTTTGCGAAATATGATGGAAAATACTGGTACGTCGCCACATCGGAGGTGGTTACCGCGGATTTCATCAGAACGGGCAAGCCCGGCTTCCAGATCATTGCACCAGACCATACGGTTCCCGACGCGGAAATTCTGAGTAAGTTCGAAATGGACGACCCGTGGGGCACGATCGGGCAGATGTATCTGGTCAGTGATGCGGACGCGACCAGCCATGTGGTTTTACTGCGGGAACAGGCCGGTAACATCCAGCCAATGTTGCCCAGTTGGGAGTCTCCATTTGATTTCATGGGCGGCGCCGGCGGATTTTACAGGCCGCAAAACGGCCAGCTTCGCCTCCAGTTGGTGAATGTCGAAGATCCCTCGAAGCCCGCAGAAGATTTTGACATCAAGGTGGATGGAACTCTGGTCGACAGCCGCAAGATTGGCGATGTAATTTACCTTGTAACCCGTTTTGAGCCCTGGATTGAAGAGCTGCAGGTCGATTACGGAGATGCCACTGTCCGCAAGGAAAACGAAGCAACTCTGACTGCCAAACCGGTAACCGAGCTGCTGCCCCATTATCAGTTGGGCGAGGCCAACAGGAAGCCCTTGTCGAGCGACTGTTATGTGCAGGGCGGACTGACAGAAGACTCCGGATTTTCCAGTCTGGTACACATTACCGCCATTGATCTCCGGCAGCAGAAACTGTTGGCAAGCCGTTGTGTGAATTCATCCATTACATCCATCAGCATGTCACTGGAGTCACTCTACCTGACCGGCGTGGTGCCCGATCCTTCCTCGTGGAACAATGGAGATACCGTCATCCACAAGTTCTCACTGGACGAGGATGACGGCCTGCTTTATGCGGCGACCGGTTCGGTGGAAGGTTCGATCCAGGGCAACAGCGATCCTGCATTCCGTTTGCATGAACACGAAGATGACCTGCGTGTTGTAACGACCCGGTGGGTATCCGGACCGGAACACGCCCTTTACATTCTCCGGCAAAACGGTAAAACCCTCGAACAGCTCGCGCAGCTGCCAAATGATGATCGTCCCGAGCTGCTGGGCAAACCAAACGAGGACATCTACTCGGTGCGTTTCGAAGCCGAGCGCGCGTTTATTGTCACTTTTCAGCGCACTGATCCTTTGTACATGATTGACCTGACAGATCCGCTCGACCCGTTTGTCGCGGGAGAGCTGGAAATACCGGGATTTGCGACGTATATGCACCCGCTCAACAGTCAGTACCTGTTTACTCTGGGTCAGGATGCCGATGAAAATGGCCGGGTTGAAGGAATCAAGGCCGAACTGATCGACGTGTCCGAAGGTGCTCCGGTCAGCGTGATGAACGTCGTTTTTGGCGATTCAGGGAGCTACAGCGAGGCATTGCAGAATCTGCGTGCGCTGAACCTGTTAAAAGTCAACGATTCGGAATGGCGGGTGGCATTTCCGTATCACCGTTACGAATACCGCTACAGCGAAGCTGACAACGAGGGCAAAGAGTTCGTCCTTAACGGATTGCAGCTGCTGCAGATCAGCGGTCTGGATGGCGAGGATGCCCAATTGAGCGATGCCGGTTTGCTGGTTGCAGAAAATGGCGAAGCGAAACACTACAGCAGTTTTGTCAGCCGCGGACTTCTACAGGGTGAAGCGGCATTTTACGCACATAAAAACGCGGTGTGGGCCGCCCCCTGGGGCGCTGTAGAGGACGCAGTGGGGCCGATCAAGACAGAGCCGGAAGCCTGTACGCCTTCAGTCTACAACGGCGTGGAGCTTGAGCTGCTGCTGGAAGCTAACGCGGAGCATGATGCCTGTAAGGCAATTGTGACCATCGCCGATGGCGAATACGTCGAATCCCTCGTGCCGCTTGAAGGCAGCCAGGCTGGCAACAGCTGCACTTTTGCAGGCGCGGCCGGACGTCCTGGGGCTTACTGGGTAGAAGCCACCTTGCAGCAGTTTGAGCCGATCTCCAATTATTATGTCGAAGTGTGGAGCGACGGGTGCAACGTGCAAACGCAAAAGCAATCAATACCGATGTACGAGTGCGGATACTTTGCGGGCCCGCCCGTCTCGTTGACCATTAGTTCGGCGGAACCTCTGGACTGTGAGGGCAAGGTCAGTCTTGTGCAGGACGGCGTAGAGTATCCAATGACCTGGTATGGCGGTTCTGACGGCGGTTGGTCCGGTTCATCCAGCACATCGAGTTCGGGTGGCTGGGTTATCGATACGCCCGTCAGCTCCAGTAGTTCATCCGGGTTCAGTACCACGTCAAGTTCGAGCGGCGCTTTCCCGGGATCGTCGAGTTCCTCGGGGTTTTCAGGGTCGGGTAGCACGTCCACATCGAGCTCATCCAGCACATCGACTACGTCCAGTACGTCCGGTTCAGGCCATTCGGCCCGGTACTATTGTTCTTATGATGGAGGCGCGGGACTTTCCGGCGTCGCGTCGCTGGTCATTGAAATTGAGGGGCATGCGCCTCATGAAGAAGGCATCAATATCCCGGAAAGATCCTGTTTGGGTGATGCCGTTGAATTCAGGGAAGTGTTCCTGAAGTCACTGTAAAAGCTCTGCAAAGCGAAGACCGGCGGTTTTTTGTGGACCGCCGGTCTTTTTGTGTGCAACGAGTGTGAGGATCAAGTGCATTGTTGCTGGTCTGCCCGGATATGGATGGACATGTCCCGCGCGATTCGCGCCCTCAGGGTCAAAACTGATCGTTCAAACTATGGGCTCGCCTGGCTCAACACCTCAAACGACTGCTTCAACTGGTAGCCCTCGGCGTCGATCAGCACCAATGACTGGTAGCCCGGTTCCAGGCTGACAGTCTGCTCGTGAAAGGTTCGCGTCGCTCCCAGATAGCTTTTGCCTAAATACCAGTGGATCACGCTGTCGGAATTCCGGTGGACGGCCCGCAACACCGCCCGGCTTCGTTGCCCGCTCAGATCAACCGGAATGAATATCTGGCTGCCCGGCTGAGGATAAATCAACTCCATGGGTTGCTCGCCTGCATACGTTGGCAAACGGGTCAGACAATCGGTGCGCCAGGGAGGCAGCGGCCGGTAGTCTCCCTGATGCTGGCGCCAGAAGAATGCCTGCACGGCTGGCAAGACAAAGAAATACTCGCTGCGCATCTGCCGGCTCGATGCACAACCGCCGTGGACCCGGAAGTGGCTGCTGGCATCCAGATGAACCAGACGAAAGTGCGGTGAGACCTTCTGAAAGTGGCTGCTTTGCGGCGCCTGCACAACTGTGGTGGGGCAGTTGCCGTCACTCAGAAATCCGTCGTCCCGACACACCCGGACCGTTTTGAGTGCCGCACGTGGTGGTTCCAGCCACGCTGTCTCGCCAACCTGTTCAAAGAGTTCGAATAGAATCGGCGCAGCCGAGCTCTGCCCGCTCAGGCTGGAAGCCGCCGAGCCATCTGCGTTGCCCGTCCAGACACCTACCGTATAACGGCCGTTACTGCCGATCGCCCAGGCGTCCCGCAGGCCGTAACTGGTGCCGGTTTTCCAGGCTATTGTCTGGCGGCCCTGGAAAGTGCGCCAGATGTTATCGAGACCGGGGCGGGTAACTTCAATCATCGCCTGCAGAGTCAGCCAGGAGGCGCCCTGGCCAATGGGGAACGGCGGGTGCTCAGGAAGTCCCGACCGTTGCTGTTGCTGTTGCTGTTGCTGTTGTTGTTGCTGTTGCTGTCGCCGTTGCGGCAATTGCTGTAAAAGCCGGGCTTGTCCGCGAAAAGGTGGATGTCCCGCCAGTGAGGAAATGGATGGGTGTCCTGTTAGAGAAGCGGGTGGGTGTCCGGCTAACGTCCTGGCTGACGCGTCAGCGGTTAAAGCCTGTTTGATTGGGGCCTGACCCGCCAAAACCGGCTGGCTGGCGGTCGGACGCAGGCCATCGCGAGCAGTGGCTGTCAGCCGTGCGTAGACATTCGTCAGCTCCCACAGAGTGCCCTCGGCACCGCCAAGGATCAAAGTAAGGCCGTAGTCGTCGGCAGGGCGAAATAATGTTGTCAGCCCCATGGTCTGCAGGTGGTGCTGGAAGCGCCCTATGCCGAACTGGCGGAGCATGTGGACTGCTGGCACATTCAGGGAGTTCGACAACGCCTGTTGTGCCGGGACAGCGCCGCGGAACTGATGGTCGTGATTGCGCGGCTGGTAGCCACCGAAATACGCGGGCGTATCAGGGATCAGGGTGGTAGGGAGCAATTCGCCCTCCTGGAGCATCAGTCCATAGAGCAGGGGTTTAAGCAGGCTGCCGGTAGAGCGGGGCCGCTGGATTATGTCTACCGAGGGTGCGTAATCAGCTCGGGTGATGTCCGGCTGATTGCCGACGTAGGCGACGGTTTCCATGGTCTGGTGATCAATGATCAATGCCGCAACATTGTGCGCGCCCTGTTGCGCCAGTCTGCGGCGGTGCTGCCTGACGACGCGGTTGGCGGCATTTTGCAGTGAGCGGTCGAGAGCCGAGTGGAGCACGGATTCTCTGGGGAAGCGGGCCTGAAGCGTCGCCAGCAAGTGGGGAGCAAGGCGCGGCAGGGGCTCCGGGCGGGCCGGTATCGGTTCGAGCAGGGCCAGCTCCAGTTCCACTGATGTCAGCAAACCCGCAGCCGCCAGGCGGCGCAGCAAGTGGTCGCGCCGGGCTTGCAACCGTTCGCGACCGCGCCCGGGATGCAGGGCAGCCGGGTTTTTGGGCAGCACCGCCAGCAGCGCGGCTTCTGCCCAGGACAGATGATCCGGAGCGCGGTTGAAGTAGCGCCAGGCAGCGGCGCGCAATCCAACGATGTTGCCGCCGAACGGCGCGTGGCTGCTGTAATGAATCAATAGCGCCTGCTTGGAGAAATGCCATTCAAGCTGCAGCGCGCGCAACGCCTCCCTGACCTTGTTGCCGAGGGTACGTGGTGGCCTGTCTGCGAGCATGCGGGCCAGTTGCATGGTCAGGGTGCTGGCGCCGCTGGAAACCTTTCCTTCACGCGCGGCTTCGACTAATGCCCGGCCAATGGCGAGCGGGTCGATACCTGGATGCCGATAAAAGCGCGCGTCTTCGAACATCAATAATGCCTGCTCGTACTTGCGCGGCAATCGCTCGACCGGTGCGAACCGCCACTGCTCATCGGCCGCGATCTGGGCATTCAGGAGATTGCCCTCCCGGTCCAACAGCATGGTTGCGTAGGCATTGTGATGCAGGCGCGCAGGAACGGGTGACAGCTGGAGCAGCGCCGCAATCAGGGCTCCGGTCAGCAGAGTACCCGCCAGCAGCAGGCGCGCCCGGGTCGGGCCTGCCCTGGACGCGCCTGATCCTCGCGGTGCAGCGGGCGCCGCCTCGTTCACCGGTTGCACCCTTAGCGGTTGACCTCCACCCAGAAGCCGGCGGTCGAACCGCGCACGCGGCCGTCATACATGGCTTCCGCCTGCCAGCCGGGCAGATAGAAACGCCCGGCATAGGAAGCGTTCAGAAGCAGCTCCACAGTGACGCTGTCCTGGTTTTTGCCGCTGTAGCGGTAGGGCCATTGGTAATCGCGCCAGAGACTGAAATAGGCGAGCACCTGGTCGTCCCGGATATCCCAGTGATCAATTCCTGCGGGGGCGGTGGCGCCTTCCAGGCGCTCGTTGCGAACCTGCCAGCCGCTGGGCAGTGCCATGGACAGTGCGATGTTTTCCAGATGCCGGCGGCCGAGCCGATGGAAGTCTGCCGTCACCTTGACCCGCGCCATAAAGTCTGTGCCCTGGGGCAGCCGGTCGACCTGCAGGGGTTCGCCGGTCAAGCCGGTAAAATTGACGTCCAGCCGCAGCCCCTGGCTGACGGCCTCTTCGGTCTCCACAGCGGGTATGCCGCGGTTGCTCACCAGCACCCGCAGGGCTTCCTGACTGTCGTTGCGCACGGTGATGTCGGCGTGATCCAGAGCTTGTCGATACCAGGGATGCTGGCTGCGCAGGGTTTGCCAGGAAGCGCCGGGGGTATCTGCAATGGCGAAATCCAGCGGGGTTCTCGGGGTGGTGTCTCCGGCCATGAGGGCCAGACTGGACAACGCCCAGGCGGTGCTCTGCGTGCTGTGCCAATCGGGTGAGGACAGGCGGTCGGCTACATCTTCGGCCAGGGACCAGGTGCGCTCAGTCTGCCCGGCCTCAACCGCCAGCAGCAATTCAATGGCGCGGTCGCGCAAGGTCGAACCAAAGGTGTATCCGGGGGTTTCGTGGACGGGGGCGATGTCGGTGTGGTCATCCAGGTCGCGGGCGGCGTCGGCCAGATCCAGCCGGTAGTAGCTCGCCGCCAGCAAATGCCGGGCGATGAGATAGGAGCCCGGCTGGATTTTCGCGCGCTGCAAGAGTTGCTCGCGCAGACGATTCATGGCTGGCGTGTCAGGTCGTCCGGCCAGGGTCAGGGCATACAGCCGGTAGGCGGCTACGTCGGCCTCCCAGCCCTGCGTCCCGAGTGAGTAATTATCGGATTCCCGTTTCTGCCGGGTAAACCAGCGATCGAGCAGATCCTGCGGTACGGGGTAACCGGCCCGCTGTGCTTCGATCAGAAAATGACCAGTATAAATGGATGCCCAGTTATTGCTGTAACGGGTTCCCGGCCAGTAGCTGAATTCACCACTGCTGAGCTGGAAATTACGCACGCGATCGATGGCTGCCTTGAGGTTGGTCTCGGTGCGCTCAATCTGATCGGCGCTCATGGGAATCAGCCGGTTCAGATACAGTTGCGCGAAGGCGGTGGACACCACCTGCTCCAGGCAGCCGTGAGGGTAATTCAGCAGATATTCCAGCCGTTGCTCCAGATTCAGCGGCGGCAGGCGGCCCACTTCCAGACTGGTGCTGTTGGTGCCGGCCATGCCGTGCGGTTCCAGCAGTGCCTGCCAGGTCTCCCCGGGCTGCAGCACCGCACCAGCGGATTTCACAGTGGCCGGGTTCGCCGCGCGCGCTTCGATCCAGATGGTATGGGTGGCGCTCTCATCGCCACTGCTGGCCGTGACGCTCACCCGGCCGCGGCCGATCTGGTCATTCACTTTGAGCCGCAGGCTGGCCAGCCCCTCGCCGCCGGTCAGATCCAGCGGGCCGCCACTCTCAATGACAGTGAAGAGCGCGTCTGTCGTTGCACTCACTGTCGCCTCGGTCAATTTCGGGCTGTTGGCGAAGACTTGTACCGGAAGGGTGATTTCTTCGCCCGGGCGCACTACTCGGGGCAGGGTTGCGAGCACGCTCAGCGGCTGGGTCACGGTAACGCTCGCTTCGGCGCGGCCATAGGCGCCTTCATGTCCGGCAACAACCATGACGCGAACGGCACCGAGGTAGGGCGGCAGGGTGAACTCGTGTTCCCGCTGCCCGCCCTTGTCCAGGGAAAAGGCGCCGAGATACTGGACGACGGGCGGAAAGCGCCGCTGCTGTTTGTCGATCTGCGCCTGGGTGTCTGCGTCGCTGCCCCCTACCTTGAGCGCATTCTGCAGGGATGCACCGTAGGCACCCACTACCTGATCGAATAAGTCCCAGCTGTGAACGCCCAGTGCTTCGCGCTGATAGAAATGCTGGTGAGGATCGGGCGCCTTGTAGCCGGTCAGGCCGAGCAAACCTTCGTCCACCAGGGCCAGCGTGTAGCTCATGGCGCGGCCCTGGCTTTCAGACACCTTGACGCGAAATTTAGATTCCGGACGGGTCTCCGTCGGGGCTTCGAGGCGCGGTTGCAACCGGGTTTCGGGGTCTTCCACCAGCAGCGGTACCAGGCCATAAAGCCGCATGGGCGCGTCCGCCGTGCGCTGCTGGTGCGGCAGCAGGATACTCACGTGCACGTAAATGTTGGGCGCCATGTCCGCGGTCACGGGGATTTCAAACTCGCGCTGCCCGGGTTCCAGCTCCAGCCAGCCTCTCTGGATTACCTGGCTACCGTTTTCCAGGCTCAGCAGGACGCGACCTTCTTCAAGTTCGGGCAGTTGCACTCGGGCCACCTGGCCCACCGAGTAGCGGGGCTTATCGGTGGACAGCATCAGCTGCGTGGCGGCGCTCGGGTTGACGGCACTGTGGGGACTCCAGCCAAGATAGACGATCTCCCCGGCACAATGGCTACCCCCGGCATCGCAGGCGCGCAGCAGGTAGCGTCCCCAGTCGTAACGGTTGGCAGCAAAACGCCACTGGGCGCGGCCGCGCTCGTCGGTGGTCAGCTGTACTGTTTCGAGGGGTTGATGGCTCTGGGCGGTCATGAAGCTGGCGAGGTCTTCATTGCCGCGGTCCCACCACCAGCGCCAGTCAATATGGAACAGGGTGACCTCCAGCTGCCGGTTCTGCAAAGGCGTGCCGTCGACATTGAGGGATTGGAAATATACCGGGTGATCCCGGTCCCGCGGTACGGAATCATACAGGCCGTCGGCCTTGGGGATCTGCACACCGACCCAGTGATCGAACGGCAATAGCGGCGCCTGGTGGTACTGGGTGCTGAACGCACCGCCGGGCTCGAATACGCGGTTAACGAAGGTGGCAGTGAGCATGCCCGGCGGTGGCGTGGCGACCTGAATTTGCGCGTTGAACGGGGCCTTGCCCTGTGCGTCCAGCTGACCGGCGAACACTGGCTGGCGAGTGCTGGCAAAACTTCTTGCCGGGTCATCGAAGGTGAACTGGCTGAAACCTTCAAAGCGGCTGGTCCGGGTGCTCAGCCGGATCTCGCTGTCGGCGCGCAGGCTGGCGGCGGTGGCACCATGCAGCCACTGGGCCGAAAGGACGGCTTTAATGGGCATCTGGTCCAGCTGCAACGGAGATTCCGGGAGGGAAAGATCCATCCTGAGGCGGTTGGGCATGATCGACTCGATTTTGAGCGTCTTGTCCCAGAATTGGCTTCCCAGATGCACGACCGCGCGCCAGTTGCCGGTAGGGGCAGCTTCATCCGTGGAAAGCCCGAAGACATAGAAATCACCCACCGGGGTCGCGTTGACGGCACTGTAAACCTTGTTGCCGCGCGGATCGAAGAGATCCAGGGTAACCGGGTGATCATCGGGCCAGCGATTTTCCCGATCTTCCAGAATGAACGCCAGATGGATGTCATCGCCAGGTCGCCAGACATCGCGTTCGCCGTAGATAAAACCTTTCAGGCCCTGATGGGTCTGTTCGCCGCCGACATCAAACAGATTGACCGGCAAGGCCTCATTGCGGGCGAGCCTTAGATAGCCCATGCGGCCGCCATATTCAGCGGTGAGGTAGAAGGGCACTCCATCCGTGCGCAGGGTCACCATTCCGTGGGCGTCGGTCACGGCGGCGCCGATGTTCTGCTGCTGGAAGTTGAAAGCGCGTACCTGTACCCGGTCAAGAGGTTCAGTGCTGAGCAGATCGGTCACAATCACTTCGAGCTTGTCATCATCGCCGCGTTTGGCCATCAATCCCAGGTTCGACACCATCAGATTGCGCGCGGTTTTTGCCTGCTGGGAGTATTCGAAGTAGCTGGCGTGACAGGGATTATGGCGCTCGCTGTATTCCAGATAACCCTGGGACTGGTAGTAACGCTGGTACCAGCGCGGCAGATCTTCATTCTGGTAAGACCAGTCACCGTCGTGGCTGACTGGAGCCGGTTTTTCCGGAGTGTCTGGCCGCGATTGCTCGCAGGGGTACACCGAATTGCTGCGATCGATACTGATTTCAAGTCGCAGCAATCCTTCCGGGTGCTGGCTCATGAGTTCGGTGAGATCCAGCGAATACTGTTTCCACTTATCCGCCGCGATTGCGGGTAACTGATATTTTTTCTGCCACAGATAGCGGCCGGTGCTGGAATCCGGGTAACTCGCCGCCAGTCCGCTTTGCTGGAAATACTGGCCCAGATTCGAGGCATACACTTCGAAGGCGGTGATCTGTACCGAATCGACGCCCACCGCTTCGAAAGGCACCGAGATCCGCGCTGCCGGCGGCAGGATGCTGCTGGTATCCAGAAAGCGCACACCGGGCGTGGCCAGGGTAAGAGTCAGAAGCCGGCGGTAGTCTTCCGCCATGGGCTTTTGTCGGCTGCTGCGCAGCGCCTGGCTGATCTGCAGTTCCACCGGCTCCTCGGGAGCCTTGTCGAAATACACCCTCAAGCGACTGCCATCGATCTGCGGGCGCGCCCGCGTGCCTGTTAATTCAACCAGACCTGCAAGGTTCTGCGAAGCATCAAGCGGCTGGGAAAAACTCACTTCTACATAGCGCTCGGGTTTCTGGACAACGCGGGCGCCGGTTACGAGGAATTCATGCTGCGCCGGCACGCTCAGGCTGCGCTGCCCTTTGCGGGTGGAGCCGAGCGGGCTGCCATCCCAGCTGAACACCAAAGTCATCGCGGCTTCTCCCCGTTTGATCGGGCTGACCTGGAACGCATAAATGGTCGTTCCCGGTTGTCGTTCCCACCGCACTGGCAAAACGCTGTCAGCAAGTTGCGCTTTGACCACCTGGGAAAGGCGCGTCTCGTCGACCGGATCAGATAATCGCAGTTCACCGCGGAGCGTCATCTGCTCGGGTGCTTGCGGGTCTGGCACCAGAGCGCCGAGGGCAAGTTCGAATGTCTGCTGGGAACGGTCGGCGGAATTTGAGTCGGGTGTTTCCGGAGCCGGCGGAGCGGGAGGCGGGTCCTCGGACTGGTTACGGTCACAGCTGGTGAAATTTGACAGCACCGCGAGCAGCCAGAGCGCGGTAAATAGTGGACGCAGGCGGACGTAAGCGAGGATGTTCATACAGATCCCTGTGGTTCGATATCTGCACAGTGTAGTGTAGGGCGCGGCAAAAAAACTCTATGACTTAAAGGGCGGCCAGGAAAAAGTATATGATCGTGCGCCATCCTTTCGATCGTATGTAGATCCATCGGAAATTCCCGCGAATTCACGCTATTCAAGATCTTCCCTCAGGAGCGAACAATGATTACACGACTATTAATGGATCAGTTACTCAAGTCCGGCAGCCAGATGGTTAAAAACAAGCAGGGAAAACAGATCCCCGGGCAAGCAGCAGGCGCAGCCTCGCCACTGGCTGGAATGCTTTCCGGGGTGGGCGGCGGTGCACTCGCTTCGGGCGCCATGAGTATGTTGCTCGGCAGCAGAAAAGGCCGTCGCATGGGGGGCAAACTGCTCACTTACGGAGGTCTCGGTGCGCTGGGGGTGGTGGCTTACAAAGCCTATTCCGAATGGCAGAAGAAAAATCAGGGCACGGTGGCGCAGGCCGAGCCCAGGACGGTTGATCGGGTCCCGCAGGAACAGGCCGAAGAACACAGCTACGCCATTTTGCGAGCGGTGATCGGCGCTGCCAAAGCAGACGGTCATATTGATGACCGGGAAAGACAATTAATCGATCAGGAAATAGCCAAGCTGTCTGGCGATGCAGAACTGGTCAGCTGGTTCAATCAGGAACTGCACCGCCCCCTCGACCCAGCTGATATTGCCCGCTCTGCAAAAACCCAAGAAATTGCCGCGGAAATGTATCTTGCGAGTTTGCTGGTGATCGACGAGCAAAATTTTATGGAGCGCTCTTATCTCGAAGAACTGGCGCGGCAGCTCAAACTGGATGCGGGCCTGGTCGCCGAATTGAAAACGCAGGCGGAACTGCAATAGCAAGCACAGTAAGCGGACGCGGCCTACGTTTAAACCGTCGCATCCGGATTGCTGATTTATGGTGTTTTTCAGCAGAAATTTGCGAGAATGCGAACGCTGCATGGCTTCGCGGTGAATGAGAAACACCACACACAAGCGTGGCATTTATTTCAGAAACGTCGGCTGCATCACGTTTCAAAATCAAATTCAACATTAATAAACCCGTGCTATCTGATGCGCATCACAAGTCAATTAAAAATTGTACGAAAGTGTGAAGTCGGAACCATATGGCAAAAATGCCCGTGGTAAATTACACAACGTTGTTTTTTGACGACGTGTGCTTTTGGGCGGGTGTTCGGCTCAAGGCGGTGGAAAGTCAAGTACCGGTTCGTAACGGTCAGGCTTACCACTCAACCCGCGAATACCGCCCAGAAACCACGCGGATAAAAATAAACTGAAAAATACAATTAATCCTTAATCGGAGAATACAATGATCAGTTCAATGTACCTTGGTCGTGCAAAGAAACTGGCAACTGCAGCTGCTGCAGCGCTGGTTCTTTCGGCTTGCGGTAGCGACGTA
>CAZXLJ010000059.1:0-20772 GCA_964641175.1 uncultured Cellvibrionaceae bacterium | reverse complement strand
CGCTCAAAGACGCTCGTCAGGCGCTCGAAGCGTATGTTGAAGACCCGCGGGACACAGCACGCATCCGGTTTTGCCTGACGCACATCCATCAGGTGCACGGATCCCTGCAAATGGTGGAGTTCCACGGTGCATCACTGTTTGCCGAGGAAATGGAGCTTCTGACTGCGGCAATCATGCACAACAAGGTATCCAACGAAAAAGAAGCGCAGGAAGTACTGATGCGCTCGCTATTGCAATTGCCCTTGTACCTGGAGCAGGTCAAAGCCAACCACGATGACCATCCGGCCATCGTTATGCCTTTGTTGAACGATTTGCGCGCTGTGCGCAAGCAGCCCTACCTGAGCGAAACCAACCTTTTTCACCCCGACCTGTCCAGCATTGGTCGGGTGATGGGGCAGCGCAATACCGCACTGGATGACATCCCCAGGCTCAAGCCGGTACTCAAAAAACTCCAGGACATGTATCAATTCGCCGCGGCAAGTGTGTTGCGCGGAATCAAGATCGACGAGCACCTGAGTTATATCGACAAGGTATTTGCCCGTCTCGAGTCCATTACCCGAGGTACCCTGTGCCATCCGACCTGGTACGTCGCAGCCGCGCTTACCGAGGCGCTGACTCGTGATGACGTGGAGCTGAGCGTTGCAGTGCGAGGATTGCTGCGTCATCTGGCGCGGGAAATCAAAGTGCTTAACGAGCACTGCCCGTCTGCGTTTGACGCTCCCCCTCCGGAACCCTTGTTGCGCAACCTGCTGTACTACGTCGGCCTGGCCAGAGCTGGCGGCAACCGGGTGGCAGCAGTCAAGCAGCGCTTCCAGCTGGAACAGTCTTCCGTGCTGCCGGGCGGGCGCAGTGGCAGCAGCCACAGCATGCTGTCGGCACCGGAACCGGAAGCCGTGCGGGCGGTGGTCGCTGCGTTGCAGGAGGAGCTCAATAGCGCCAAATTCCTGATGGATCGCGCACTGTCCGGTCAGGGCAGCATGAGTGAAGTTGAGGAAACCCTGCCTTTCATCAAGCGGATCAGCGATACGCTGGCGGTGCTCGGTATTGCCGACATGCGCAAGCACACGCTGGAGCAGCATAATGCGCTGGTGCAAATGTGCAAGACAGGCACCATATCCGACAGCGTTCTGATAGATGTTGCAGGACGTCTGGCTGATCTGGAGAACCGTCTGGAGGCAATCGGCAAAGGCAAGGCCGGCGATTATACCCGTGTGGATGAGCGGGCCGTTGAAATCGATACTGCCAAGCATGCAGTGCTGAGTGAATGTCGCAACGGCATGGACGTGGTGAAGGAAGCGATCATCGAAAGCATGTCCGCCAAGTGGGACCCGAGTTTCCTGCCACGGGCGGTGGAAACGCTGAACGATATTCGCGGCGGTTTCAATATGGTACCGCTGCCAAGGCCGGCAGCGATTCTGGACGCCTGTGGTCAATTCATCCAGCGCGAGCTGATCGATCGGGAAACCAATCCGGGCGATGCCTTGCAAACGCTGGCGGAAGCCATTGCGAGCGTCGACTACTATCTGGAGCGTCTGATTGGCGGTCACGGAGACGATCTCGACGGCTATCTCGAAATGGCCGAAGAAAGCCTTACCGAACTGGGCTATCGTCCCAAAGGCGCGGACAACTACGTTCGCCATGAAGACGAAAGTGCCAGCCATGGCGAAGCCCCCGACGAAACGCGCTTTGACAGCACCACCCGCGCGGCCGCACCTGCCGAACAGGAACAGATGGCCACTGATTACGTTACGCAGGTCAGCCATCCCGATCTGGGCGAAGCTGCAGTCGCACAGCCGGCAGCGAATGTCCCGTCTCATGAGGTAGCTGACCCGGTAACGGGTTGTGAAGATCGTGACCACTCTGAGGCCACCGAAGTAACTGCTGCGGATGCAGCTGAAGGACCTTCCGCTTTCGCGCCTGAAAGCAGATCAATCGCCGAAGAAGGCCATGCTTTTGGTGCGGAGGAGGATGCGGAGTCCGTTGAAGCAGACGCTGATATCGTTTCAGCGTCGGAAACCTTTGCCAGGCAGGATGTGAATGATCAGGCCCGGTCCGAAGAAGACGCTGAGGACCCGGCGATGGAGCAATCCGCGCAGGCGGATGACGAAGTCACCGGAGCTGAGGACCTGGATGCTGCGCCACCTGTGGCCGAGACCGCCGTAGACGAGGAAGAAGAGAGCGAAATCGACGAAGAAATTATCGAGATCTTCGTGGAAGAAGCGGCGGAAGTTCAGGAGACTCTGGCTGAGTACTTCCCTCGCTGGAGCAATAACCTGACGGATCAGAATTCCCTGATCACGGTACGGCGCTCGTTCCATACCCTCAAGGGCAGCGGCCGTATGGTCGAAGCCATGGAAGTGGGGGAGCTTGCGTGGTCCATCGAGAACATGCTTAACCGCATCATGGACAACTCGATAAAGCCGCAGTCGGCTCATATCGACCTGATTGAAAAAGTTCTGCTCGTCATCCCCGATCTGATCACTGCATTCAAAGACCGTAAGCCAAATCCGCACAAGGCATTGACCGATCGCTATATCGGTTGGGCGGGGCGCCTGGCCAAAGGGGAAATTCCGGCCGAGATGCAAGGCTTCGTCGAACAGAGTGTCGTCAAGCCCGATGATGCTGACAGCGATGACAACGAAGACCAGATCCTGTGGGACATTTTTGCATCGGAAGCGACGACGCACCTTGATGTGGTGCGCGGATTCATTGCCGACATGGATGAGCAAAGTCCCATTTACGATGTCCCGTCCGACGACCTGCAACGGGCACTGCATACGCTGAAGGGCAGTGCCCACATGGCGGCAGTCACCCCAATCGCAGCCCTGATCGCGCCGCTGGAGAATTTCGTCAAGGAGCTGCGCATCTATCAGGTGCGGGTCGACGAGGATATCCTCCAGCTGATTCGCGATTCCGTGCAGTACACTCAGGAAGGGCTGGAGTGCATAGGGCGTGGCGAAGCCGTCGAACTGCCGAAACTTGATCAGTTCATTGCCCGGGTGAGAGAGCTGCGGGATGACCACGTGACGCCTCTGATCCATTTGCGCGATCACGAGCGCGAGGGCGAGAAGCCGGTCGATCCGCGTCTGCTGGCCATTTTTATGGCTGAGGAAATGAATCTTCTGCTCGACGCCCACAAGATCATGGCGGACTGGGCGTCCAACCCGTCCGCGCCGCATCCGGCTATCGAACGTCTGATTGAAGAATTACGCACCCTGAGCGAAGGCGCCTCCCAGGCAAACCTGCCCGCCATGGCGCGCCTGAGTTGCCAGCTTAAAAAGCTGCACGCAGCGGCCCTTGAAAGTCGCCTGGGGACTGACTCTAGCTTTTTCACCACGGTTAATCCGGCTCACGACACGCTGCTCGATATGGTGGACGCCGTCGCCGCCGGCCAGAATGTGCCGACCGTCGATGCCGACCTGCAGTCGCGGCTGAACAGCCTGATGGATCTGGTTCCAGGTGATCCGGAAGCGCCTTCAGAGACTGCTGTAGTTGGTGAAGCACCGCAGGAAAGCCAGACAGACCTTGCGGCCACCGAGACGAGCTCGCCCTGGTTTGAAGAAGTCGGCATGGAAGCCATCGACCTCAGTGCGGATGCGCTTCCGGCGGGAGACGGTGTCGGTGATGCGGTAGCCTATGATTTTGGCGAGGACGCTCCATTTGGACAGGAGCGGGCAGAGACCGAGATGGGTCATCAATATACGGAAGAGTCGGCTGCAGGCTCTGCAACCCAGGATACAGGCCCCGAAACCCGACAACCGTTCGATGATGATGAATCTTACGTCGATTTGAGTCTCGAGCCGGTCGATCTGACCCTGGACATGGAGATCGGGGCTTCGGAGCAGGCGGACGACAAGCAAGAGGCGGACGCCGAGCAAAGCTTGGCCGAGCAAAGCTTGGAACCCGAATATCATTATCTGGCGGAAGATAACGGCGTATCCGAAGAAGATGTCCCTGTGGTAATGGACACAGCCGATGCCGGTGCCTGGTCCCCGGATGCTGCCCAGGATATTGAAATCTCTGAAGCGATGTCCGCTGGCGACGACGGGTGGCTGGTTGAACAGTCTGACGATGCCAACACCCTGGCGGTCGAAGAGACAGCCAGCTACGGGGCGTTTGGCGACACCTCCGACGAACTTACGTCGGTGAGTGATATTCCGGAAGACGCGCCAGAGCTGGCGGAGTTGTCGTATGCGGAAGACAGCGAGGAGCGCCTGTTTCTGGGCGATCCGGAGGAGACCCTGTCCCGCCTTGAAGACGAGTCGACGGACGATGATGTCGAATTGCTCAACGAAGACCCTGCCACAGAGGGCGAGGCCTTCACTGGAAATTGGGAAAACGAAGCCGATTTCGACCCGAACGGTTCGATCATTGAGGGTGTTGCAGAACCAGTCATACTGCTGGATGAGGCGGCGGATGATGATGACGTTATCGAAATCGAACTGCCATTTGATGGTGAGATCGCTACGCCGGAGGGTCTGCTTGACCATGAACTTCGCGTTACTGACGAGCTGTATATCGAGGACGAACAGCCCGTAGCCGGCGAACGTGTCGAGCAGTTCGCGGCAAGCGAGGAAACGCTGCTGATCGACGAGGAACCGCTGGCGGAGGACGAAATATATCTCGACGCGCTGCACGCGGAAGTCGATCCGGTTCAGGCGGAAATGCCGGTTGAAGATGACGACGTCGAATTTGATCTTGCCCAGCTTGAAAGTGACTTGCGGGCCAGTGAGGCTGTGACTTCTGCCGCGGACGATGATCTCGACAACATTTATCACGATGACCACACAGCACCGGCTGCGGGGTACACGGTTGACGAACCTGAAGACGCAAATTTTGACACCGCTGATCTCACCGACGATGAAATGGAAGAGGCTCAACGGCTGGAAGATGTCACCGAAGCGGAGGCCTTGCGGGAGGATGATTTCGCCAGTTCAGCAGCGGACATGCATGCCGAGAAGCACGTGGCCGGCCCGGCGTTGTCCCCGTGGCAGCTCGGCAGTCCCGCGGAGCTCGCGGCTATTGAGACTGATGATTACGACCAGGATATCCTCGAGATATTCCTCGAAGAAGCCAATGAGCTGATCGAAGAGCTGGATGAAGCGATCCACATATGGGAGTCGGAGCCGAGCGCTGAAGAGCCGGCGGAGACCATGAAGCGAGTGCTGCACACGCTCAAGGGCGGCGCCCGGCTCTCTGGTTTGATGAACTTCGGGGAGCTGACCCACAACTATGAGAGTTTCCTCATTGCCACCCGCCATCCTGCGGACAATGAAGCGTTTTTCCCGCTGATCCATCAATATCAGGATTTGCTGTTAAACGGTGTCAAGGCAGTGCGCGCGCGGCTCGATGGTCATTCTCTGACCGCCGATTCCGCAGCCCAGACCGCAGCTTCGCCGGTGGTTCCGGAGGACCGGTCCGGCGGCCTGCGCGAATCTCCTGTTGAAAGACAGGTTCTTCCGTTTATTCGCCCGCTGGCGCCCAAACCGGAGTTTGTGCCCTTCCCGGAGCCGGCGGAAGCCGCACCCGAAAGCGCCGTCACGCCGACACGGCCAGGCTCACAGGAAATGGTCAAAGTATCGGCCGACCTTCTGGAGGAGCTGGTTAACCTGGCGGGAGAGACGACGATCAGTCGCGGGCGACTTGAGCAGCAAGTCAGTGATCTGACCTCCGCCGTCGATGAAATTGAAACGACACTGGGGCGACTGAGTGAGCAGTTGCGTCGCCTCGATATGGAGACGGAAGCCCAGGTGTTGTTCAGGCAGGAGCGGATGGCATCCTATGAAGAATTCGATCCGCTGGAAATGGACCGCTACTCCCAGCTTCAGCAGCTGACCCGGTCGTTGATGGAGTCCGCTTCGGATCTGGTGGACCTGAAGCGCACCCTCGGGGACAAGCTTCGGGACACCGAAACCTTGCTGCTGCAACAGTCCAGGATCACATCTTCGTTGCAGGAAGGGTTGATGCGTTCGCGGATGGTACCGTTTTCGCGCCTCGTACCTCGCTTGCGCCGTATTGTGCGCCAGGTCGCCGCTGAACTGGGCAAGCAGGTAAACGTCGAGTTTGACAACGTTGAAGGAGAAATGGATCGCTCCGTACTGGAGCGCATGGTGGCGCCGCTGGAGCACATGTTGCGCAATGCGGTCGACCACGGGATTGAAAAGCCGGACGAGCGCGTGGCGGGTGGTAAACCGCCTACCGGTCGCGTGCTTGTGAGTCTGGCCCGGGAAGGTGGAGATATCCTCCTGCGCCTTGCGGACGACGGGCGCGGCGTGAACATCAAGCGGGTTCGGGAAAAGGCCATCGAGCGCGGCCTGATGGCTGAAGACTCCAATCTTTCGGACTATGACGTGATGCAGTTCATTCTGCAGGCAGGCTTCAGTACCGCAGAGAACGTCACCCACATTTCAGGTCGGGGCGTCGGGATGGATGTAGTGGCCTCCGAGATCAAGCAGCTCGGTGGCTCCGTGGGCATCGACTCGCGGCCGGGTGTGGGCACGCAGTTCATCGTCCGCCTGCCGTTCACGGTTTCGGTCAACCGCGCCCTGATGGTACAGCTCGGCGGCGAGACCTTCGCCATTGCGCTTAACAGCATCGAGGGGATCGTGCGGGTCAGCCCGTTTGAGCTGGAACATTACTACACCCAGCCGGATGCGTTCTTTGAATACGCTGGCGACAGCTATCAGGTACGGCACCTGAATGCGTTGATCACTCCCGGCTTTCTGCCGCGACTGGAAGGTCAGATTCTGCCGCTTCCGGTGATTCTGGTGCGCTCGGCGCAACACACCATGGCGATGCAGGTCGATGGCCTCATGGGCAGCAAGGAGATCGTCGTGAAGAGTCTCGGGCCTCAGTTCGCCTCGGTGCAGGGACTGTCCGGTGCAACGGTGATGGGCGACGGCAGTGTGGTGGTCATTCTGGATGTGCACGCGCTGGTGCGCCGCGAAGTGGCATTGCTCGGCAGTGGCCGTAGCGTGCTGGGAATCGCGACACAACCCGAACAGGTACCGCAGAACGTGGCGAAAACCATTATGGTCGTGGACGACTCGGTCACGGTTCGCAAGGTGACTACCCGCTTCCTGGAACGCGAAGGCTATCACGTCATTACTGCAAAAGACGGCGTGGATGCGCTGCAGGTGCTGCAGGAAACCGTCCCGGATCTGATGCTGCTCGACATCGAAATGCCGCGCATGGACGGATTCGAAGTCGCGCGCAATGTGCGCTCAAGCAGTCGCTGGAAGCATATCCCGATCATCATGATCACCTCGCGTACCGGCGATAAGCACCGTCAGCACGCGCTCAGCCTGGGAGTTAACGAATATCTTGGCAAACCGTATCAGGAGGATGTGCTGAGCAAGCTGATCACAGCGCTGCTGGCCAAACAGATCATGACTGCATGATGCCGGGATGGTGACCGCGTGAATGTCGGTGTTATAGCCTCGTCTTCTCCCTCGCTGCGCTATCTGCAGCGACTGGTGAAGGGCGCAGGGCACTCGGTCGGTGCATCCATTGATCTCAACAGGCTGGTCATGCCGCTGCCAGCGGTAGATGTGTGGGTGGCAAACCTGGATCTGCACGATCCGGTTGCCGAAGCCGTGGTGGATCAGCTGGACAGTCTGGGAGTGCCGGTCATTTACGACGATGACCTGCTGCTCACGACTGCCCGGGGCGCCAGGGTCGAAATGGAATCCGGGAGTCAGGAAAAACGCGAAAAGCAGCTGGGTTCAAAACTGCGACAACTGGTGAGGGAAAGTCCGGCAGACACGCCGGCCCGGCGCGCCGAATACGTCTGGGTGCTGGGCGCGTCCACGGGCGGCCCCGAAGCCGTGACACAGTTTTTGAAGGGTATCCCTGAGGATCTGGCGCGTACCGCATTTATCTATGTGCAGCACACCGAGGCACACGCGATAGACAATCTGCAGCGCGTCGTGACCCGACAGACCCGGTGGCAGGTGGAATTGGTCGATGCACCCCGAGTGATCAGGGAGAAAACGGTCTACCTCATTTCACCCGTGCATCAGATTGAACTGGAAGGTGGAGTGGTGTCGCCGACCAGCGATGTTTGGGGGGGGCCGTTCCGGCCTTCCATAGACCAGGTAATTGCCAAGGTAGCACGTGCGTATGGTGGTCGAGGTGGTGCGATCATTTTCTCCGGGATGGGAGATGACGGCGCCAAGAGTTGCACACTGCTCCATCATCGCGGTGGTCTGGTCTGGAGTCAGTCGCACTCGACGTGCACGGTGGATTCGATGCCGAGCAGTGTGGAAAGGCGCGGTTGCGTTGCATTTAGCGCGGCGCCCGTCGAGCTGGCGCAGAGGCTCGTGAGTTTGCACAAATATGGTACCCGGCCGCTGAAGACCTTGAGTCAGCCGGTTTGAAACAGGCCGGCTCCCGCTGCGTCGACCCGGAAGGATTAATTATGCAGCCGAGACACCAGCTGCAGGAGAGAACAGATGAGTGACTATGAAAGCAGTGCGGATGAAAGCAATGCAGACGAACGCCCCGCGGATGACATCAATGCGCCGGTGGGCATGCCCGCCAGTATTCCGTGCATGATGATTCCGATCAAGGCGCAGACATTGCTCGTGCCTTGCATTTCAGTCGCTGAAATGGCGATGGTGGCTCCGATTTTCCCGGACAACAGTGGCCCTGACTGGTTTTTGGGCTTCTACAGCTGGCGCAACGGCCGCGTGCCCTTAATCAGCTTTGAAAAAATAAACGGGGAATCGGTAGCGGGAATCAACCCCAACGGACGGATTGCGGTGTTCAATCACACCGGTATTAGTGAAGACGTACCGTTTATCGCCATCCCGACCCAGGGTATCCCCAAGGAAATTGACGTCAGACCCGAAGATATACTGGGCGCCAGCGACGATACCCATACCTATGAAAGCTACCACGTCCGTGTCGGCGTGGAAGACCTCGTCATACCGGATCTTGCAGGCCTGGAGAGAGCTTACAGCGCCTACAAAGCAACCCGAAGGTTCTGACGTTATTCGGCGGGCAGAAAGGCCGCAGGCCGGCGCCCGCCTCGCGGGCGCGCGGTACTTCCACGTTTGCGGTCACCGCTTTTCCGGTTCACCACTCTCTCCGACCTTGGGTTCATTTTCATCGCCGAGTAGCAGGGCAGGTTTGGCTGCTCCGGTGTTTTCTGCTGCATCCTTGATTTTAGCGTCCTGAGCGTCCTGTTCCACACCGCGACTTGGTTTCGCGGCATCGCATTCGTCTCCCATCGCCGTTGCGGTTCTTTCGACAGGACGCTCAGGATTGTTCTTGTCGATGATCCGCGCCTGCAACAGCGGCGCCCGGCCGGACTTGTCTTCGCCGAAATAGATGGTTTGATGGGGAAAGGGCATTTCCACCTGCTGAGAATCGAACATCTTCTTCATGCGGCGATTGAACTCCCGGGCAACTCGCCATTGCTTGATGGGCGGCGTCTTAATGCGCGCTTTGACGATGACGGCGCTAGGTTCGAATTTATCCAGTCCGACCAGTTCCAGCGGCTCCAGAATATCGTCCTTGAACTCGGGGTCCGCTCGCAGTTCATCAGCCAGCTGTATCAATAGCTGGGAAATCTGATCCACATCTTCCCGGTAGGAAATGCGGATGTCGAATAACGCATAGCTGAAGTCTTTGGTCAGATTTTCAACGATAGTGATTTCGCCGAAAGGGATGGTGTAGACCGTGCCCGCCATATCCCTCAACTGAACCTTGCGGATGGTTATGCGTTCGATAACACCGGATTTCCCTGCAAGGGACGCGACGTCCCCGACCTGAATAAGGTCTTCGAGAATAATGATGAAACCCGTTAACAGATCCTTCACCAACGTTTGCGCACCAAAGCCGACCGCTATCCCCAGTACGCCCGCTCCGGCCAGTAGCGGCATGACATTGATACCCAGCTCGGAAAGCAACATCAGCACGAACATGACAAAAATAACGAGGAATACAGTATTTTTCGCAATAGGCAATAGTGTGTTGATGCGCGAACTGCTGGCTTTGGACCAGTGATTAAAGGATGACTCCAGCAGACCATTGATGACATCGATCGCAATTGATGCTCCGAGAACCAACAGATAGATAGTCAAGCCTGTGGCGAGCAGCTTGATTGCAGCGTCGTCTGACATGAATCCGAGCACAGCCCAGTCCCAGGTCGCAGCCAGAACGACCAGAGCCGCCAGGCTCAGAACTGCAATAAACAGCCAGTACAGAAACTTGTAATAGAAGTCGAATTTTTTCTGCGTGATGCGCAGGCGGCGGGCCACCTGATAAAACCGCCGGTGTATAACACGTGCAATGATTCGTGACAGAGACAGGCCGACGAGGAACACCACGCCAATAACAGCAGTGGCGATCATGCGCGCCGAAAAACTGTTGCCGAATCCTTTTCTTTCCATAAATTCCAGATAGCGCGTCTGCCAGGACTCCACGACTTCACCCACCGGCAAGGCTTCGCTGAGATCCAGGTGGGGTGCCGGGTCATCCTCCCTGGCCGCGTCAGACTCTTCAGCCTCGGCCTGGCCTTCGTCAGTTTCCTGATTTTCAGCTACCGCTTCTTCCGCTGTCTGGGAAAAGGCAGGGGCGATACCAGCCGTGAATACGCACAGGACAATGGCGAACAAAAAAAAGCGGAACGCCGGCAGAGTGCGCGAAGTGGAAATGGATAAATGGCGGAGGGGCATAGGTAATCGGACTCCGTGGGTTGCGACCGGGATATGGATGAATGAATTGGGCAGGGGAGCACAGTGTAACGTCTTGGGAAATGTGTTCAAGGTTCGCTCCCTAACCCGCACGTCGGGAACGGTTAAGGACCATTGATCTCACGGGTTAGCTGCGCTCCTTTTCAAGGTCGCTATACGCACCGGAAATTGCCCTGAATCTACCCAGCCCAAATTTAACGAACGGTAGCAGGTGCATCACCAGAAGAAAATAAAAACGCACCATTAGCGATCATAGAGACCGTGCGTGCAACGGCATTTTGCACCATATTGGTTCGCAAGCAACGGCAAGGTGGAACACAAACCGGGAAAAATTCGCTTAGGTTTTTGATTTGGCAGCGCAATTCTTTTATGGCTTGGAAGATGCTATGGCTAGGGCGCAAGCTCGGTCGTTCGTTCGAATTACAAAGCTTCTCACTGAAAAAGACTGCTATCACTTTGGAGGAAGCATTCATGATGTCTTATAAAAAAAATATCGGTCAGTCCCTCGCAGCCGCTTTAATTGCTGCCGGGATTGCCGTTCCGGCTGCTCAGGCTGAGGTGTCCGCGTCGGTAGGCGTGGCCAGCACTTACCTATGGCGAGGCTACGATCTGGGATCCGGAACTCCGGCAGTCTCAGGTGATTTGAAATACAGCAACGCCGGATTTTATACCGGAATCTGGGGCTCTTCGGGTGATACGGCCGTGGGCACGGAATACGACCTCTTCGCCGGATACGGAATGGCCTTCGGAGAAGAAGAGCTCTTCTCTGTCGATCTGAGCATCTGGAACTACAACTATCCCACGGGCCCCAGTGAAATCGATCCTGGCGATCTTTCGGAAGTGGTCCTGACGTTGGGTGTCGGGCCAGTGGCCTTTTCGTACTACGACAACGTGGCCGGCGGGACAGGCTACAACTACTACACGCTGTCGGCCGGGTTCGACCAGTTCTCGATTCTGGTGGGTATGCACGATTCCATGGCTAACTCTTACGACGAATTGGGCAATGTCATCTCCTATAGCTGTCCTTCCGATGACGATGACGGCGAGTGCAAACCGGTACACGTGAATCTCAGTTACGCCTACAACGACAATCTCAGCTTTACGATCAGTCAGTTCGTTGCGGATGAAACCGATAATGACGATACGAAATTTGTCGTTTCCTACAGCTTGCCCCTTGGTGAGTAATTGACAGCGCGCCGCTCAAACGGGCGGCGCTTCCGTGCCCGGGCACGAATTCATTGACAGGAGCAGTTCTATGAAACTCATCACTGCTGTAATTAAGCCGTTTAAACTCGACGCAGTGCGTGAAGCGTTATCCGATATCGGCGTTCAAGGTATCACGGTTACAGAAGTTAAGGGTTTTGGCCGGCAAAAAGGCCATACCGAACTTTATCGCGGCGCAGAATACGTAGTGGATTTTTTACCGAAAACCAAGCTGGAAGTAGCGGTTGCTGACAGCATGGTTGACTCGGTAGTTGATGCAGTCAGCAAAGCAGCCCACAGCGGCAAGATCGGCGACGGAAAAATATTTGTTTCCTCTCTGGAGCAGGTAATTCGCATTCGTACCGGCGAAACCGGCGAAGACGCGTTATGACCTGATAATAAATTTTCTGAAAATAATCCAAATGCCGGAGTGGTGCTATGGAAAATACAGTTCTTGAATTGCAGTATGCCCTGGATACGTTTTATTTCCTCGTATCGGGCGCACTGGTTATGTGGATGGCTGCAGGCTTTGCAATGCTCGAGGCGGGTCTTGTCAGAGCCAAAAATACTACCGAGATTCTCACCAAAAACATCGCCTTGTTCTCGATTGCCTGCACCATGTATCTCGTTTGCGGCTATCAGTTCATGTATGGCGGTGGCTTTTTCCTGAGTGGTATAGGACTGGACGGTGCCGCATCTGCGGAGGCACTTGCGGAGTCCGTCTACGCCGAATTCGCAGGTGAAGATGCCAATGCGTACTCCAATGCCGCGGACTTCTTCTTCCAGGTTGTCTTTGTTGCGACCGCCATGTCGATCGTTTCGGGCGCTGTCGCTGAGCGCATGAAACTCTGGGCATTTTTGCTGTTCGCGATTGTCATGACCGGGTTTATCTATCCGATGGAAGGCAGCTGGACCTGGGGAGGCAAGGCAGTCTTCGGGCTTTACGAGTTGAATTACACGGATTATGCCGGCTCCGGGATTGTGCATATGGCAGGCGCGGCAGCCGCCCTTGCAGGGGTGTTGATACTCGGACCACGTAAAGGCAAGTACGGCCCCAATGGAGTCATCAATGCAATTCCGGGCGCGAATCTGCCCATGGCGACCCTGGGAACCTTTATTCTGTGGATGGGCTGGTTTGGTTTCAATGGAGGCTCCACGCTTGCTATCGACTCAGTTGCATCTGCCAATGAAGTGGCCATGGTGTTCCTCAATACCAACGCCGCCGCTTGTGGCGGTCTCATTGGGGCACTCATTGTGGCCCGGTTGAAGTACGGGAAAGCAGATCTGACGATGGTGCTGAACGGCGCGCTGGCAGGCCTCGTTGCCATTACTGCAGAGCCTGCCGATCCATCGCCGGTGCAGGCGGTCCTGATCGGGGCGGTCGGAGGAGTGCTGGTTGTGTTCAGCATCATCGGTCTCGACAAGCTGAAGATTGACGACCCTGTGGGCGCTATCTCCGTGCACGGTGTCGTGGGCATCTGGGGAATCTTTGCGGTACTCATTTCAGACGCCGAGGCCACTTTCCTCGGGCAGCTGGTCGGCGCCCTGACGATCTTTGTCTGGGTATTTTCGCTGTCGCTGCTGGTGTGGTTCATCATCAAAACACTGATTGGAATCCGCGTGTCAGAGGAAGACGAATTCGCTGGAGTCGATTTGTCAGAATGTGGAATGGAAGCCTATCCGGAGTTCCTCAACGCCAAGTAATCCTCAACGGTCCGCTGGAGCTTTGCTCCAGCTTTGGCAACCGGTCATCGATTGACCGGTTTTTTTTTGATTTAATGGCGGGGTGATGGAGCAGCGGGTATAGTCGTGCCTGAACCGGCTCCCGCAGGCTGCACTCAGCCCGCTCCGACAACTAACATGCACACTCCAGAGGTCAATAAAATGAAGCTTATTACGGCGGTGATCAAGCCTTTTCGGTTGGATGATGTACGCAACGCCCTGTCCGAAGTCGGGGTTCAGGGAATGACGGTAACCGAGGTCAAGGGCTTTGGTCGTCAGAAAGGCCACACGGAATTGTACCGGGGTGCAGAGTATGTTGTGGATTTTCTGCCAAAGGTCAAACTTGAGATGGCGCTGCCGGACGAACTTGTCGAGGCTGCGGTCGACGCTATTACCAAGGCAGCGCAGACGGGCAAAATCGGCGACGGGAAAATATTCATTCAGCCACTCGAAGAAACCATCCGCATCCGCACGGGAGAGACTGGCCCCGACGCCGTGTAGGGCTGGAGTACCGTGGCAATAACCAAAGGCGGTAATTTCCCGGAAAAATTAGAAGAAAAAATACTAACAAAACTCTTGTGAACATGATGACGCGGAAATCTGACTGAACTATAAATATCCTCACGCGAGGCCGACGCACCAGCTGACAACCAGACTGGCCGTGTTGGCTTCAAAGCTCAATCCATGACAAAAATGGTCTGCTAGTTGCTTCAACAGTCGTCAAGCCACCGCCGCTGGCAGGGAGCTTATAAGCAGGAGCGCGTTTTGTGTCGAACCGAAACCGTGAGGGGTAAGTCATGAGTGATGAAAACGAAGTTGAAGCAGATGACGAAGTCGAAACCGGACTGGAGGCGGAAGGCTATGTGGCGGCCGATCACACCAGTGACGATGACGGAGCGGCATCAATAACTGCACGTCAGGCTATTCGAGACAAGCTTCAAAATGACATTGAAGCATTTCTGGCCGCCGGGGGCCGAATTAATGAAATTCCGCCGAATGTCATTGCGGACCCACCGCGCAAACCCGAGAGCAATTACGGCGGTCAGCCAATTTGATGAGCGTCCGCAGCGATTGCGGGTTAGCGATCCGGGGCGGCTTCCAAATGGGAGCCGCCTTCATTTTTGCTGTTTGATATCCCTTATTTTTTCTTGTTAAGCGCCTGCTCGAAGAGGGCGGCCATGGTGCCTTGCGCACTTGCTGGCGCCGCCTGACGCGGAGCTCTGCGAGCGGACGAACCTCCCGGCCGCTGTGGGGTTGACGCCGGCGCCGCGACGCCGGGTTCATCCCCGAGCCGCATGGACATGGCGATCCGCTTGCGTTGTACGTCGACTTCCATGACTTTCACTTTCACAATGTCGCCTGCTTTGACAACACTGCGTGGATCTTTTACAAAGGTCTCCGACAAGGCGGAGATGTGGACCAGTCCGTCCTGATGGACCCCAACATCTACAAAAGCCCCGAAATTGGTGACATTGGTCACCGTCCCCTCCAGTATCATGCCCGGCACCAGATCTTTCAGGGTGTCCACCCCCTCGGCAAACTGGGCCGTCTTGAATTCCGGACGGGGATCGCGCCCCGGTTTGTCCAGTTCTGCGATGATGTCGGTGACGGTGGGCACGCCGAACTTCTCATCCACAAAATCCGCCGGTTTCAGGGAGCGCAGAAAAGACGTGTCTCCGAGCAAGGCCTTGATACCACGGCCATGACTTTTGGCGATTTTCTCCACCACCGAGTAAGACTCCGGATGCACGGCGGACGCGTCCAGCGGGTTGTCACCGCCGGCGATTCGCAAAAATCCGGCCGCCTGTTCAAAGGCTTTGGCACCCAGACGGGACACATCCATGAGCTGGCGACGATTCCGGAAGGCACCATGGCTATTGCGATATTCGACGATGTTGGTAGCGATGGTCTGATTCAGGCCGGCCACCCGCGCGAGCAAGGGAATGGACGCAGTGTTCACCTCCACGCCGACGGCGTTCACGCAATCCTCCACAACGGCATCCAGAGTCTTGCTCAGGCGGGACTGGGACACATCATGTTGATACTGCCCGACGCCGATTGATTTGGGCTCGACTTTTACCAGTTCGGCCAACGGGTCCTGCAGACGACGGGCAATGGAAATGGCGCCCCGTATGGTCACATCCAGATCGGGAAATTCCCGTGCGGCAAATTCCGATGCCGAATAGACGGACGCGCCGGATTCGTTAACCATCACTTTTTGGATCTTCAGCTGCTTGTTTCGCTTCAGAAAGTCCCCCACAAACTTGTCGGTTTCCCGGCTCGCAGTGCCGTTGCCGATGGCGATGAGCCCGACGGGGTGTTTCTGGCACATATGCAGGAGCACCGCTTCCGCTTCCTGGATACGGTTTTGCGGCGGTGTCGGGAAGATCGCACCATGGTCGAGGATTTTGCCGGTGGCGTCGACGACGGCCATTTTTACACCCGTGCGCAGGCCCGGGTCCAGACCTATGGTGGCGATCTGCCCGGCAGGAGCTGCCAGCAACAGATCTTTGAGATTGCGCGCAAACACATCGATGGCGTCACCTTCGGCATATTCCCGCAGCTCTGCGAACAGGTCTGTTTCCAGGTGGGTCAACAGCTTCACCCTCCAGGTCCAGCGGACGACCTCTGCCAGCCAGGCGTCCGCCGGCCGCTGGCGCTGGTCAATTCGCCAGTATTGCGCCACCATCAGTTCGCCAGGGTGCATTTGCCCCGGTTCAAGGTCTTCTTTCAACCCCAGCGCCAGAGTCAGAATGCCTTCATTGCGACCGCGGAACATGGCCAGGGCGCGGTGCGACGGTGTGCGCGCCAGTGGCTCCCGATGGTCGAAGTAATCACGGAATTTTTCGCCTTCGGATTCCTTCCCTTCAATAACCTTGGCGATGATGTAGCCATCCTGGCGCAAAAAAGTGCGCAGCTTGTCGAGAAGACCGGCATCTTCGGCAAACTTTTCCATCAGAATCTGTTTGGCACCGTCGAGGGCATCCTTGACAGTTTCGATTTTCATCTCGGGGTTCAGATAGGCTTGGGCCTCGGCGTCGGGCGTGGCCGCGGGATTTTCCCACAGTCCCAGCGCCAGGGGTTCGAGGCCGGCTTCGCGCGCTATTTGCGCTTTGGTGCGACGCCTGGTTTTGTAGGGAAGATACAAATCTTCGAGCTGGGTTTTGGTCAGGGCGGCCGAGATCTGACCTGCCAGCTCCGGGGTGAGCTTGCCCTGCTCGTCGATGGCCTTGAGGATCGCACCGCGGCGGTCTTCCATATCCCGCAGATACTGCAAACGTTCATCCAGGTGACGCAGCTGGGTATCATCAAGCCCGCCGGTTACCTCCTTGCGGTAGCGGGAGATAAAAGGCACGGTCGAGCCTTCGTCGAGCAGGCCCACGGCAGATTTAACCTGTGTTTCGCTGACATTGAGTTCCTGGGCAATGCGTTGAAAAATGCTGTTCATATCAGTCCATAAGCCGCTTTCTGAAGGGTGGGGCATTATGCGGAATCTGGTTCAGCAGGACAATCACCGATGCCTCGAGGCGAATTTGCAGTATGCAGATCAGTCAGGCGTCAGTCGGAATTGCTCTGGCCGGATGCATTGCCCGGCAGCGGGTCGTCCAGGTCTGCCGGGAGCAATTCACTGGCGCCCACCGGTTCACCGCGCTTGAACGTTTTGACCGGAGTGACTTCGAGGTCGGTCGTCACCCGGGGGTTGTCAACCAGTGAACGGATCAGCGGGTCGTCGGCGCCAACCGCCGGATCAAGCCAGTGCTGCAGGATCTCATCTTCCCAGGGCAGAAAGAGCGGCATTGCCTTCTCATGGTAGCGGGCAAAGGAGGATGTGGCGGGTCGGGTGATAAGTGCGAAGGACCGGGTGAAACCGTCGCCGTCCTTGCTGTCCTGCCACAGCGTTCCGATTGCCAGTGGCCTGTTCCTGGCCCGCATCAGGTAGTGGGACCTGCCTTGGGTTTCTCCGATTTCGGTAGCAAATACCAGCCCTCGGCGCGCATCCATGGGTTTGCGCCACATCCTGCCGTTCAGATTGCGCGCATTAAAGGACGTAATCTCCATGTTGGGGACCAGTTTGCCGTTGTTCCATTTCATCGCATACCACCAGAGTGCAGAGGAATGCTGATAGCCGTTGTCGGTGGCGGTGACGAGTGCAGGGCAGGGTTGCAATGTGTAGTATTGCCCCAGCGGGTAGGGCAGGGGGATGTTCAAACGATTGAACAGGTCGATGACAGCGGGTGACTGATGAAGATTGCCAATGTATCCACACATAGTTGTCGTAGTAGACTCCCGATCTCGGTTTGGTTCGGCCCCGACGGTCAGCAGCCGGGTTCCCCGACCATGCTACGCCTTCGCATCATGAAAGCAACAGAACCTGGCCGAAGGTGTTGAAGCAGACGGCCGTGCAAGTCGCAAGTTTGCTGTGACATGGCGCACGGCGAATCTTCGGCGGCTCAACGACAATGATTTCCGGAAGCCTTCCAATACGCAGTAGTGGATAAAAATAATGAACGCAAAATCCCGAACTCCCAAGGCGCCAGTCAGTGAACCCTCCGCTGCAGCACGCTATGAGCAACCCTGGATCACTGACAGAGCCTGGATCACCGGCGTCATCGGCGCATTGCTGATCCTGTTTCTCGGTTATTATTTTGGAAATATTCAGGCGCACAAGGTCGGCCTGAATTTTCTTGATAAAAACCTTCGCGAAGAAAAAATCATCGCCATGCTGCTGGCAATCGGAATTACCGCGGCCGTGATGTATATCGTGGAAGCCATCCGCGTCTGGCGATTCCAGAAACAGGAATTCATAAGGGTGCATCCCGAAATCGCCAGGGGGCGGACCCTGCAATTCCTCGCTGAATGCCTGAAAAATTATCTCTGGCTGCTGCTGCTGTTTTACGTCTGCAAGCTCGCTTATTTTTCATTGAATGAATACGGGTACAAACCCGGCAGCGCCTACTATGCACCCTGGTTTTATACGCTGGAAGTGCTCTGGCAATTATTTTTATATGGCGGCCTTCCCTATATTGCGATCACCCGGGCCTTCAAGCATAACCCTGAAGCTGACCGCAAGGACCTGGCAACCCTCACCGAAAAAACGGTCTGCTGGATTATTTCCCATGCGCCGAAGCTGGCCAGTCTCCGGCCGGTTTTCGATATCAATGACAAGCGCAGCGCTCGCGGGCTTGCAGTGAAGTTTTTCTTTGCTCCGGTCATGACGGTATTCTTTTACGATAATTTTTCCCATCTGCAAGGCAACTTCGACTACATCTTTAATAACGCCCTGCCTAATCTTTTAAGCAGTACCTACGACATGCAGCTCGCAGGCAAAGATTTGGGCAACGTATTTTCCACCATGATTTTTTCGGTGGATGTGGGGCTGGCCTGGTGCGGTTATATCATTTCTTCTCGCTGGGTTGATAACCAGACGATTTCGGCGGAACCTACCATGTTCGGCTGGGTGGTTTGCCTCATGAGTTACCCACCGTTCCGCATCATGGGTGGCTGGTTTCTGACAGGTCCAGGCGAGAATCTCTATTTGCAGCTACCTTCGGAAGGGCTGGTTGCATTGTTTGGTACCTTGATGATGATTACCTTCTTCCTCTATATGCTGCCCACCATCTGGTTCGGATTGCGTTTTTCGAACCTGACCCATCGAGGCATCGTGCGCCGAGGACCTTTTGCGCTCGTCCGGCATCCTGCGTACGCGGCGAAAAATATCGCCTGGTGGTGTGTCGGTCTGCCAGTGGCCATCTATGTCGGCTTTACTTCCAGTGCAGTGGAGGCGTTAATTTATATCGGCGGGCTGATTTTTCTTTCCGGCATTTACTACGCGCGGGCTATCACGGAAGAGCGCCATCTGAGTTTTGATCCGGACTACGTGGAGTACTGCAGGCGCGTGCCCTATCGATTTATTCCCGGGCTGATTTGACTGCCGGCAAGCTCGCAGGTGGTGTTTGAACCGTGAAACGCGGGCGAATTCCGGGTAATTAAAGGGTAACCCGGGGGCAAAAAAACGCCCGACTCAGTTCAGGAGCCGGGCGCTTTGCAACGATTGCTTAAGTGTTTACCCAATTTATCCGGACATTGTCCGCGGTTGAATTAGAAGCTTCCGAATCCGACACCACCGTTACAGTGCATCCATTCGCTGTAGCCACCACCGCCGCAGCTGCCATTGGCATACAGGCCGGTGTTGTAGCTTTGCTGTTCAGCCTGACGGGTTTGTCCATTGACCTGCAGGTAGTCGATCTGTACGTCGCGGTTGCCTCCGTCGTTGGTATAAGCAACAAGCAGGTCACCACGGGTACTGGTCTGGTGCGTGTAGTTGTTCATGCCGGTGGACAGGGTCCAGGTGGCGACGGTGTTGTTGTTGATGCGCAGGCTGATTGACTCTTGGCCCGTAGTACCGCGAGCCCGTACGACGATGGTATTGCCGCCGGTGCCGCCGCTGCTGCTGGTGCTGCCGCCGCTGCTGGAGCTTGTGCTGCCGCCACTGCTGCTGGTGCTGCCGCCGCTGCTTGAGCCGCCGCCGGAGCTGCCGCCTTCACTGACAGAAATGTCCGAACTGCCCGAACTTTGATAGCCTTCGGTCGCCAGAACCATGTAGTTGTGGTTGCCGAGGTTAAGGCCGGCGCGTGCCCAGGCATTAAAGTGATTGGCTGCAGTGATGGTACCGCTGATGTTGCCGAATCCTTTCTTCGGATTACGCACGCTGAAGTATTGATAGAAGGTTGACGTTCCGTCGATGGAAGGCTGGTTAACCCGCTGGCAACGGACGATATCGTAGGTCGCACCGTCGGTCTGGAAGGAACCGTGGGTGGACCGTCCCTGGGAACACGATGAAGGGTTGTAAGAACCGTAGCTCTCAATTACGTAATATTCGATAAGCGGGTTACGGGTCCAGCCGTACAGGGCCAGGTAAGAGTTCTGGGAGTTGCTGACGCCGTAATAGCCTGAATAGGAAACGGTTTTCGGTCCACCCGGGTTCCAGCCTTTACCGCCGACCCAGTTGTTGGTGTTGTTGGACCACTGTGATGCGTAACGACCGCCAGAATGCAGCGTCATGGAAGCGCTACCGCTGTCCTTCCAGAAAGAATAATAGAAACCGTTGTGAGTTCCGACCGAGTTGCTGGTCAGGGTCTGGGCATTG
>CAZXLJ010000058.1:0-20825 GCA_964641175.1 uncultured Cellvibrionaceae bacterium | reverse complement strand
TATCCAGACCATAGTGGGGCGATTTCGGCACGCCATTGTACACGCGCTGACTGCCATACACACCCGTCACCGGCCCCACCAAGGGCCATATGAACGGCTTAAGAAAATCTGTTCGAGGCGCGTCCAGTTCGCGAACCTTTTTCACTTGTACGGCTTCCCTCGCTATGCGCTCCATAACCTTTTCGGGAGGAGACACATGCTTTTCCTGCACGCCATCTACTTTCTGTACAACGTACTGACGTTCTTCGACCGGAAATTTCTCGACCTTGACCTTCCCATCAGGAAATTTAACGGTCAGTTCGACCGGACCTTTCTGATCGCGATCCAGGCCGAAGATGAAATGCCCTTCTGGAGACAGCCGCAGGCGACGCCCATTAACCTGAACATCGCTGCCGGGAGTTACCTCGCCTATCAGCGTCCCCCCCTGCTGCCACTCGCCTTTCAACGTCAACGCCGAAGTCCGGGCGCTGCAGGAACAAAGAAGCACTGCCGTCATGACCCAACCCGCTAGCTGATTCATTTTTGGTTCCCGGTAATCCAGATTAAGCCGCTACGCCGGCGTGTCCGCAACACTTCTACTGCAGTGGCTTCAACTTTTGCAATTCGAATTCTTCTGTCTTTTCGAACCATTCAGACTCAATGCCTTCGAGTTTCGAACGCAGAAGCCCTTGCTGCTTAAGCAGAGTCTGCAGCTCTGTGCCCGCAGACTCATACAGCGACGGATCACTTAGACGCCCTTCGAGGGTTTTTAGTTCGGCGCCGACAACTTCCATTTCTTTTTCGAGCCGATTGATCGCCTGCGTAAACGGTTTCAGCCGCTCTCTCTGGGCAGCCGAAGCCTGGCGATCCGCTTTTTTATCCGGCTTGGGTTCATCCTGTCGGGCAGGAGATGCTCCTGGCTTCTGTTTCTGCAAAAGCCATTTTTGATAATCATCCAGATCGCCATCAAATGACTGCACGCTTCCCTGGTCGACCAGTAAGAATTCGTCAACCGTATTGCGTAGCAAGTGGCGATCGTGCGAGACGATGACGATCGGCCCGTCGAAGGTTTGCAGCGCAACCGTCAAAGCATGACGCATTTCAAGATCCAGATGGTTGGTCGGTTCATCCATGAGCAGAAGGTTGGGTTTTTGCCACGCGAGTATGGCCAGAGCGAGGCGCGCTTTCTCGCCACCTGAAAAGTGATTGATCGGTTCAAAAACCCGGTCACCGTGAAAATCAAAACCTCCGAGAAAGTTGCGGATTTCCTGTTCGGAAGCAACCGGGGAGAGACGCTGGAGATGCAATGCACAGGAAGCCTGCAGATCCAGCTCTTCCAGTTGATGCTGAGCGTAATACCCGGCATCCAGATGGATTCCTTCGACCCGCCGTCCCGAACAGAGAGGAACTCTTCCGGCCAACGCTTTAAGGAGAGTCGATTTGCCGGCGCCGTTTGCGCCCAGCAAACCGATCCGGCTGCTCGAATGCAGGGTGAACTGAATCTGCCTCAGCAAAATGTCGTCACCGTATCCGATGTCCGCCTGATCAAGGCTAATCAATTGCGGTGAAATTTTTTGCGGCTGGGCGAACCGGAAATCGAACGGTGAATCCATATGCGCCGGAGCAATCAGTTCCATGCGTCCCAGCTCTTTAAGCCGGCTTTGTGCCTGTTTTGCCTTGGTCGCCTTGGCCCGGAATCGCCGTACAAAGCTTTCGATCTCCGCAATACGGGCCTGCTGTTTCTCGAACGCGATATTCTGCTGGGTCAGGCGTTCGGCTTTTTGTCGTTCAAACGCCGAATAATTGCCGCGATACTGAATCAGCTGACGGCTTTCGAAGCTGATAATGCCATCCACAACATTATCGAGAAAATCCCGGTCGTGAGAAATGATGATCAGGGTTCCTGCGTAACTGCGCAGGTATTGTTCCAGCCAGAGCGTGGCATCGAGATCGAGATGGTTGGTGGGCTCATCGAGTAACATGCAGTCCGAGCGCGACATCAGGGCTCGCGCCAAATTGAGCCGGATCCTCCAGCCTCCGGAAAATTCGTGCACTGGCCGCTGTTCATCATTTACCTGGAAGCCCAACCCGTTAAGCAATTTCGCTGCCCGGGTTTGCGCGGTATATCCTTCAATCGCGTCCATCAACGCATGCAGCCGCGCGGATTCCAAGCCGTCTTCACCTGCCTTTTCGAGCCGGGTGCGTATCTCGAGCAATTCCTGGTCACCATCCATCACATACTGCAGCGCAAAGCTGTCACCGGAATCTACTTCCTGTGCCATATGCGCAATGCGCCAGGCAGCGGGTCGGGCCGCTTCTCCCTGATCCAGGCCCAAGGTTCCCAGCAGAACCTGAAAAAGCGTCGATTTGCCACTTCCATTAGGTCCTATGATTCCCCAGCGCTGACCGGGATAGACGGTCAGCTCGGAGTTCTCGAGAAGTGGCTTGGCACCGCGTTGCAGTGAGGCTTTGCGCAACTGAATCATAGATGTGTCATGTACATATCGGGAAGGACGGTATGATACCTGATATCGTTCACACCCACCGCCCTTCAGCGCCATTCGTTAACGCGCGCAAAAGCCGGCAGACGACCCCTGCCCAGACAACCCTCTGCCTACCAGGGCAGGACCTGCCCGTTGGAATGCCAGAAAGTTCCGGAATTTTTCAGGTTCAGGTTGTCGATGCGTTCCACCAGGCGGTTTGCGGCTTCATCCGCAGAAATGTCTCCTTTGTTATTAACCATATCGGTTTGCACATATCCCGGGTGCAGAATCGCTACAGCGACTCCCCGCGGCTCAAGATCATGGGCCAGAGAAACGCCGGCTGCATTCAACGCCGCTTTCGACATCCGGTACCCATAGGCGCCGCCTGATGAATTATCCGCTATTGACCCCATACGGCTCGTTACCAGCGCTACTTTGGCGCCATTGTTGAGATTGTCGAGCAGCGCTTCTGTAATTTTCAACGGCCCCAATGCGTTGACGGCAAATTGTTCTTCAATGGTCTGGTAATCCAGTTGTCCGAGAGTTTCCGATCTCAAGATGCCCGCGTTGTTAATCAGGATATCGATCTTGACGCCTCGGAACACGTTCCTGAGTTGGTTTACTACTCCAGGATCTCCAACGTCGATTCCGGTCACCGGCTCCACACTCAACTGCTCGAGTTCTGCAGATGCCTGCCGGCAAAGAGCATATACCCGCACGCCCCTTTTCTTGTACGCCCGGGCCAACGCCAATCCGATACCCCGGTTAGCCCCGGTAATCACAATGGTCTGCGTCATTTTGAATACCTTTTTCCAATGGATGGGTCATCGATACGTGAATGGACCAGGTTATAAAGAGCGATGCTGGCGCCCCTGGCTCCGGGGCGCTGGGCTAAAACCGGAAAATACCGATGGCGACAACCTGCGAACCCAGCGTCGGTGAGAATGCAGCAATTGGCGGCTCCCTAAACCTCCTGAATTCTGGCCATGCCAAAAATCAGCTTTTTTCGCCCCTGGATAGTGAAAAAACTGTTTTTAGAGGCGGGATCTGCAAGGTCGCACTCTACCCGGATCGGTTCAGCCACCGACAGCCGGTTTTCCGATATTTCCCCGCCACAATAAGCATTTGCTTTTACGGTACACCATGCGAGATAGATGTCCCGCTGATACTCGATGGTGACTTCCTGAATGACTCGCACCTCGCGGTGGTAAACGAGGCTGAATTTTACGATTGGCGCAAAACAGAATTCACCGCCGCTGTTTGACATCGTCCGCTGCACGTAGGCTTTACCCCGAAATTTGGCACACCGGGTAACTATGGCGTTCTTTACGGATTTTCTCTCCAGACGAATCCGCCCGCGCATTGAAGAAAACAGTACCACTTTCACAGAACATACCTCCCTGTATGCTTCTTCGATGAATTTCAATAATCGGTCTGGCGATGGCCAATCGGCCTTCCATTCATCCCTGCACCCGGTTATCGGAGCTTTGGTCACTCAGATATTCTGGTTCAGGCTCTTCCGCTATATTGCGCGTCGATCCAATCACGGTAAGACCCGTCCATAACGTTGCGCCACCAGGCGTCATTCTGCAGATACCAGCGGATGGTTTTTACAATTCCGGTCTCGAACGATTCTGCCGGCTTGTAACCCAGCTCTCGAGTCGATTTGGAGGCGTCGATTGCATACCGTCGATCATGCCCCGGACGATCTTTGACGAAGGATATGAGCGATTCCGAACATCCGTCTACAATAGCCTTTGCTTCTGGATACCTGGCTGCCCATTCCGGAGAATCGGAGAACTCCTTTTCCATCAAGCGGCCAATCAGTTTGACAATGTCGATGTTGGCCCATTCATTGTGGCCGCCGATATTGTAGTTCTCGCCAACTACGCCCCGTTTAAGGACTTTTTCAATTCCGCGCGCATGATCTTCTACGTATAGCCAGTCACGAATCTGCATGCCATCGCCGTATACCGGCAAGCGCCTGTTATGCAAAAGGTTGGTAATCACCAGAGGTATCAGTTTCTCAGGAAAATGATAGGGACCATAATTGTTGGAGCAATTGCTTGTCGTTACTTCCAGCCCGTAGGTGTGATGGTAGGCGCGGACCAGATGGTCCGAGGCGGCCTTGCTGGCAGAATATGGAGAATTCGGCGCATAGGCTGTTTCTTCTGTAAATGCTGGTGCCTCCGGCGTCAATGTTCCATAGACTTCATCAGTCGACACGTGGTGAAACCGATGCGGCAACACGCCCTTGTCGAGCCAAACCTGTTTCGCGGCTTTGAGCAGACTGTAGGTCCCCATGATGTTGGTCTGGATAAACGCGTCCGGGCCGGTAATGGAGCGATCAACATGAGATTCGGCCGCAAAATGAACGAGCACATTTATATTGTGGTGTTGCAGCAATTGCTCCACGAGGCCGGTATCGCAGATATCGCCGCGGACAAAGGTGTAGTTCGGATTGCCCGCGAGTGGTGCCAGATTTTCAAGGTTGCCGGCATACGTCAGGGCGTCCAGGACAATTACCTGATCGTTTGCATGCTGTTGCAGCCAATAGTGTACGAAGTTGGCGCCAATGAAGCCGGCACCTCCGGTTACCAAAAGTCGATCGCTCATGCGAACCCAGCCTTTTATTTATAAATGGGAATTCAAATCGTCGAGCATAAAACCGAGTTGCTGCTGCCAGTGTTCCGCCTGAATGTTCAGAACCTGCTCTGTCTGCGACTTGTCGAGCACTGAATACTGAGGCCGCCGCGCTGCCGTAGGATATCCGGATGACGGGATCGGGCGTATCGGTATCTTTTTCTCCAGAAGTCCTTTTTCCAGAGCGAGAGACTGGATGGAAACGGCGAAATCATACCAGGACGCTACCCCGGCATCTGTCCAGTGCAGCGTCCCTTTTAGCTCAGGCTTTTCCACGGCAGACCAAATTGCTCTGGCAAGGGTACGCGCCCAGGTGGGTGTACCTACCTGGTCATAGACCACATTCAGTTGGGGTTTTTCGTTCATCAGACGCAGCATGGTCTTGACGAAATTGTTGCCGTGCACTGAGTAGACCCAGGCGGTGCGAATGATCAGGCTACGCTCGGGCAGGATGGACTGCACGGCTTGCTCTCCCGCCAGCTTTGAGGCACCGTAAACCCCCGTCGGACCCGTGGGATCCGCAGGGTTGTAAGGCCTGGACTGACTGCCGTTAAACACGAAATCCGTTGAAATATGCACCAGCCGGGTTCCGCGCGACTTACAGGCTCGAGCCAGGTTGGCAGCTCCGCCTTCATTCACCGCATAAGCGTCCGCTGAATCGGACTCCGCTTTGTCTACTGCGGTGTATGCGGCCGCGTTTATCACGACATCCGGGCGTTCTTGAGCAAGTCGCTCATCAACTGCAGCGTGATCTGTGATGTCGAGCTCGCTTCTGCCAAGGACAACTAGGCTATACCCAGAGGGAGCCGAGCGCTCCAGTTCCCACGCTACCTGCCCGTTCTTGCCGGCGATAAGAATTTTCATACCCACTTGAATCCCGCTTAACTGAATTTGGGGGCGTCCTTGAACAAAACGCCTTTTTCGTCCTTTGCTGACAGCTTTGGCGGTGAGCTCGCCAAAATTGGCCAGTCTATATCGAGCGCGGGATCGTTCCACTTGAGGGAGACTTCTGATCCCGGATGGTAATAGTCAGTGCATTTGTAGAAAAACTCGGCGGAGTTGCTCATGACATAGAAGCCATGCGCGAAGCCTTCTGGAATCCATAGCTGGCGTTTGTTCTCTGCTGACAGCTCTACACCGACCCAGTGACCAAAGGTTGGGGATTTCTCCCGCATGTCCACCGCGACGTCAAACACCGCCCCGCTGACAACCCTCACCAGTTTGCCCTGGGTATTCTGTGTTTGATAATGCAAACCGCGCAAAATGCCGTGCGCCGACTTGCTATGGTTGTCCTGAACGAAGGGTTTGGCACCGGTCTGGGCTGTAAACTCATCTGCCCGAAAGGTTTCCATGAAGAAACCTCGTTCATCGCCAAATACCTGGGGCTCAAGAATTTTCACATCTGGAATTTTTGTCGGAATGTACTTCATCAGAATACCCGGTCATCCAGTAGTTTCAGAAGATATTCGCCATAGCCACTCTTGCGCAATGGCTCCGCGATCCTGCGAAGTTCAGCTTCATTGATCCATTTATTACGGAAAGCAACCTCTTCGGGACAGTTCACCTTGAGTCCCTGGCGCTTGTCGATGGTAGCGATGAAATGGGCCGCAGCCAGAAGGTCATCGTGGGTTCCCGTATCCAGCCACGCTGTGCCGCGCCCCATTAGTTCGACCTGCAACGTTCCCTCCGCGAGATAACGATTAATAACGTCGATAATCTCCAGCTCACCGCGGGTTGACGGCCTCACTTCCTTTGCATACTGCACGACTTTCTCGTCGAAAAAGTAAATGCCCGGTACGGCGTAGCTCGACTTCGGCTGGGCTGGCTTTTCTTCAATTGAAATTACCTTGCCATCCTGATCAAATTCAACTACCCCATATGCGCGGGGATTGGACACGTGATACCCAAAGATTGTCGCTCCGCCGCTGTGTGCTGCAGATTTGAGTGCGCGAACCAGATCGTGACCATAAAAAAGATTGTCACCCAGAACCAGTGCTGCCGGACTGCCGTTGAGGAAAGCTTCACCGATGATAAACGCCTGTGCCAGTCCGTCAGGTGACGGCTGGACCGCATATTCAATGTTGATGCCAAAATTTGCACCGTTGCCCAGCAATTCCTGAAAGCGAGACTGCTCTTGCGGTGTGGTGATGACCAGAACTTCCCGAATCCCGGCTTGCATCAAGGTGCACAACGGGTAGTAAATCATCGGTTTGTCATACACCGGCATCAACTGCTTGCTTACTACCTGAGTCAATGGGTACAGACGGGTACCGCTGCCGCCGGCGAGGATGATCCCTTTTCTCACGTATTCCCCCTTTGGGTGTTCGTTGGCGCTCGCTAAATGAAGTAACGCAGTGCGGGCATATTAGAGCAAGGTGCTCAGAGTTTGAAGAGGTTGATGACTTCCTGACCCGTCAATCGTCCAAAAATCGACCAGTCCCGTCTGAATACAACCCTGGCAGCGACTGCGCGGGCGTGGATGTGAATGAGAACTGCTCCCGAATTTGTTCAAAGCGGTAAAGAATCGCATGTACTTTGGTTGCGATTTTGTGACAATGCCGGCCTTCCCCACCTAGTCGACAGGATCACAAAATGTCACGAGACTCTGCCAAGACTCCAGGGGCGGATGCACCGCGCTGGTTACAGATAATCCTGCCTGTCATTTTTCTGGCCGTGATTTATTGGTTCACCCATAACATGGCTATCGGTGTCACCAATCCCATTCTGATATTCGCGGCGCTGGCCGGTGCCTACATGGCCATGAACATTGGCGCCAACGATGTGGCCAATAACGTCGGTCCTGCCGTAGGGTCCAATGCCATAACGCTTGGGGGAGCGATAATACTTGCGGCCATCTGCGAATCAGCCGGTGCGCTGATTGCTGGAGGACATGTGGTTACCACCATTAAATCCGGCATCATCAACCCTGACCTCGTCGGCGACACTACTACCTTTATCTGGCTCATGACCGCTGCGCTCCTGGCAGGCGCACTGTGGTTGAATTTTGCTACCTGGATGGGTGCGCCCGTTTCCACTACGCATTCCATCGTCGGCGGGGTTCTGGGTGCGGGGCTGGCTGCGGGGGGCATGGGAATCGCGAACTGGTCAAGCATGGGAGCAATTGCGGCAAGCTGGGTAATATCGCCACTCATGGGCGGGTTTATCGCCGCCGTGCTGCTCATGTTCATCAAAAAAGCGATACTTTACCGGGATGACGTCGATGCGGCTGCCCGGGTTTACGTCCCCTGGCTTGTAGCTTTTATGGCTTGGGCTTTTATATCGTACCTGCTGCTTAAAGGCATGACACAAATCTGGAAACCGTCGTTGCTGGTGGCACAGGTGGTCGCTCTGGGAGTGTCAGTCGGTGTCTACCTGTTCTCCCGCGCTCGCACGAGCAATTATTCTTCCGACAGCAATTCCCCAGATGGTGTCAACAGACTGTTTACCATTCCCTTGGTGTTCGCAGCCGGGCTTTTGAGCTTCGCCCACGGTGCAAACGACGTTGCCAACGCCATCGGCCCACTCGCGGCTATCAATGAAGCGCTCTCGCAGGGGGTTGTCGCTTCCAAGGCAGCCATCCCTCTATGGATCATGCTGATCGGTGCACTGGGCCTGGTAATCGGCCTTGCTTTATTTGGCCCGAAACTTATTAAAACAGTGGGAGGGGAAATCACCGAGCTGGACAAGACCCGCGCGTACTGTATCGCAATGTCGGCTGCAATCACGGTGATCATCGCCTCTCAGTTGGGCTTGCCTGTCAGCTCGACTCACATCGCGCTGGGAGGCGTATTCGGGGTCGGATTCTTGCGGGAATACCTTAAAACCCGCTACGCCAGCCAATTGCACGGCCTGCTGGATAGGCACCAGGGTGAGCAGCGCGCCGCACTGGAGCGGTTTCTGGCCAGATTCAGCAAATCATCCGTTGAAGAAATGCGACGAATGCTGAAGAAATGGGGAACCAACCCTGTCGCCGCTGGCGTGCCGAAATCCGAGAAAAAGAGAATCAAGAAGATCTACAAGCAGGAACTGGTCAAGCGGAAGCACCTGTACCGTATCGCCGCAGCATGGATTATCACGGTCCCGGCGTCGGCACTGCTCGCCGCAATCGCGTTCTTTACCCTGAAAGGCATGTTCTGCGGGTGCTGATTAATGGAGGAGCGTCCGGCGCCCTACCGTCGCTTTTCGCGATGGTGCGAATCGAGAACGACACCTACTTTTGCATGCGTGATAGCAGCTTGCCCATCCCCAGCTGAAGAAACGCGAGGATAATCATCGATAGCAGCAACCACTCAATGGCAATCCATGCAAACAGATTAGGCGCGTACATCATGGTCGACATCAGCGAGTCCTGGTAATAAAAGAACCACTCGTGATCATCCGGAAATATCCATTCGTGCATTTTGTAAAATACTGCCTTGGCGCCGATCAGCACTACCACCAGAGTAGCAATGCCCACAAAGCCGCTGATAGTTGCCATCTGCAGGCCCAATGATGGCGAGGGTTTACCCCTCTGAAACAGATAAAACCAGATGCCCAGCCAAAGCAGCAATGCAATGACAGCCACGTACTGACCTTGTGTAATCAAGTTCGCCACGTCCTGCAAATGCACAACTTCTGGCTGTCTTAGCAGCGTCTGCGGCGGATACCCCGGAACTTCGTATTCAAGTTCGGCCAACCCCTCGCCACCATTGTTGATCGCACGGACGATTCCAGAAAAGAGGTCAATGCGCTGTTCTCGTGTGGTCAGATCGAACCCTTTTTTATAGCGATTTTGATCCCCATACTCTTCGATAGCCCAACTTATGGACGCATGGTCATGCCAAACCGGATAGGAGAAATTAACAGCTGAAAGTAGAAGCCAGCCAAGCGCCAGCGAGACCAGCAGACCCGAAAATGCAAGAAGGAAGGCTTCAAAATAAACTCGTGTTGATAATTGCATCGTTAAGTATTTTGCTGATTCACTAGAGGAAATGCATCATATCGACCCCGGCGTCCGGATGATGTGACTCAACCCATAATCCGGGCCGCTGCGCTGTGCCGTATTTTCTAATGCCTGACCGGCATGACCTGAATCGGTGTTTGAGCTATTGTCCGGACGCCTGAGTATAAAAGTCGATGCTGCTGATCCGCTAACCAACGTGTCGCTGTGTCGGCATCGGGCCCCACAGCGTGGAAGATATCATGACTCAAGTGACCGCCATTCAAACAGACATTACCCGCCTTACCGTCGACGCCGTGGTCAATGCCGCCAACAGCAGTTTACTCGGCGGCGGCGGAGTCGATGGCGCCATCCATCGTGCTGCCGGACGCCAACTAAAAGCGGCGTGTGCAGACCTCGGAGGCTGCCAACCGGGATCCGCCAAATCCACTCCCGGATTTGCAATGCCCGCCAAATGGATAATCCACACGGTCGGTCCAATCTGGAAGGACGGGCAGTCTGGTGAGCCCGAAACCCTGCGGCAATGTTACGTCTCTTGCCTCAATGAAGCATGGCGGTTGAAAGCAACCCGAATAGCATTTCCGGCGATCAGCTGCGGGGTCTATGGGTTTCCTATCGCTCATGCCAGCCGCATCGCGGTGGATACGGTGATGGACTACATCGCCGCCAGGGAGATCTTCGATGAGATCGTGTTTTGTTGCTTCAGTGAAGAGGCGCAATGGGCGTATCGTCAGGCACTGGCGTTACACGCTTTATAAGTCAGGCACCGAAACCCGCCCGCGGGCCTGTTTGAAAAACCGTCAGAGCTGTCCTGGCCACAGATAAGCATTGCATCGCGGCCCACCAGGAACCGCAACACGGATTTTCGACTATTCCGATTCCTGCTTCTTGCTTTCTTTCTGTTTGATCTGAATGTGCAGGTCCCGCAGTTGCCCCGGGTCGACCGTACTGGGCGCGTCCGTCATGACGCAGGCTGCTGTTTGCGTTTTCGGAAATGCGATGACGTCCCTGATGGAATCAGAACCGGTCATCAGCATGATCAACCGGTCGAGTCCAAATGCCAGGCCGCCATGAGGCGGTGCGCCGTGGCGTAATGCATCCAGCAAAAATCCAAATTTTTCGCGCTGTTGCTCAGGTCCGATACCAAGTATCTGAAAGACTGCCTGCTGCATTTCCTGATCGTGAATACGGACAGATCCGCCGCCAAGTTCGGTGCCATTAAGAACCATATCGTATGCCCGCGACAGCGCTTTTGACGGATTCTGTTTGAGTTCTTCAAAAGTGCAGGATGGCGACGTAAAAGGATGATGCAGAGCGCCTAGTTCGCCACCCTCAACTTCCTCAAACATCGGGAAATCAACCACCCACAGTGGTGCCCACTGTTTCGTATACAAGTTAAGATCCGCGCCGATCTTGCATCGCAAGGCGCCCAATGCTTCCGATACAACCTTCGCTTTGTCGGCTCCAAAGAAAATGATATCGCCGTTCTGGCCCCCAACCCGCTCCAGAATTTCTCGACGCGTCTCCAAAGGGAGGAATTTAACGATAGGTGACTGCAAACCCTCTTCGAGGTCATCAACATTGTTAACCTTGATATAGGCAAGTCCTTTCGCGCCATAAATACTGACGAATTTGGTGTAATCATCAATCTGCTTTCTACTTAGCGACTCTCCGCCACCGGTCACCTTAAGTGCGGCCACCCGGCCAGAGGGATCTTTTGCCGGGCCCGAGAATACCTTGAAGTCCACACCCAGCATAAGGTCTTTTACTTCAACCAGCTCTAGCGGGATGCGCAGATCCGGTTTGTCGGACCCATAGCGTTCCATTGCTTCGCTAAATGGCATTCGGGGAAATTCGCCCAGTTCTACGTCCAGCATCGACTTGAACAGCTCACTGATCATCCCCTGGGTGATCGACATGATCTGCTCTTCATTCATAAAGGATGTTTCTATGTCGATCTGGGTAAACTCCGGCTGCCTGTCCGCTCTCAGATCTTCATCACGGAAACATTTGGCAATCTGGTAGTAGCGGTCCAGTCCCGCAATCATCAGCAACTGCTTGAACAGCTGAGGCGATTGGGGCAGAGCAAAAAAATGCCCCTCGTGGGTACGGGACGGCACCAGATAGTCGCGCGCTCCTTCCGGAGTAGCCCGAGTCAGAATGGGCGTTTCTATATCGAGAAACCCGTTGCGGTCAAGATAGTTGCGGATGGCAGTGGTCACTTTGGATCGGAAGCGCAAGTTACGCTGCATATCCTGTCGCCGAAGATCCAGATAGCGATACTTTAATCGCACCTCCTCTCCGACCCGCGCATGTGCGTCCAGTGGAAACGGCGGCGTTTCTGCACTATTGAGAATTTCCAGACCCAGGCCGTAGACTTCGATGGCACCCGTTGCCATATTCGGATTGACGGTTGCCGGGCTGCGCGCACGGACTTTCCCGACAACCTTGATCACAAATTCGCTGCGCGTTTTATCGGCGAGTTGGAAGTCCTTGCTATCCGGGTCAAACACCACCTGGACGATGCCGTCGCGATCCCGCAGATCAATAAAGATCACGCCGCCATGGTCACGGCGTCGGTCCACCCAGCCGCACAAGGTCACTTCTTTGTCGATATCTTCGGTGCGCACTGCACCGCAATACACGCTGCGCATAACAAATCCTGTAAGTAGTTAGTCTTGAGTAGTGGCAGCCTTTGCAGGCGGCTTGTCGACCTTGCCGGACTCATTCTTGCCGGAGGAGCCTGTCGTTGACTCTCCACCTTTGTTTACCGTATCTCTTTCTCCGGCAAGGTTCTTCTGTTTGCCGCCCTTCTTGAAATCTGTCTCATACCACCCACCGCCGGCCAGACGAAAGCCCGCCGCTGATATCTTCTTGATCAGCTTTGCCTCCAGGCATTCGGGACAATCGACCAGAGCGGGGTCGCTAATCTTTTGCAAGCGCTCGAATTCATGCTCGCAAGCCTGACATTTATATTCATAAATAGGCATCGGCTTAAATCTCCACTAACGTCATATCAGACCAATCGATAGCTCACGCCCCTGGAGAAAGTGCGAGCATCATCGCGAACAGCCTCCACTTTGCGGAAGACGCACACGCGCCAGCCCTGCCGGGCTCGGGGCAGCGGGATTATACATGAGGCCTGGGGCGCGTAAAAACAAGTTCGGACCGAACACCTCCCACACATTTACAAGGAAATTGCCGAGAAATCTGAAAGGCTGCTCCTTTGAGGCTCCTCCGAGGATGAACTGGCTGCTACGCCACCCGGATAAAACGCACGGACTGATCTGAACGACGGGTTTGAATCGAGCAGTCTCCTGCGCATCAACACCGAGGACACTGACTAATTCGGGCAGGTTTTCATATCGTATGGCGAATCATCTTCTCGGAAAAGACTCCGTCAGAAGCTCGAAGCCAGCAGTGCCATCGCGATTTAAAGCCTGCATTCTGGGCATCTCGCGTCGGCTGTTCTTAATATTTTTTACTAAACAGTTGCCGCAGTTGCACGAATACACTATATATACGCAGCTTTTCTGTTGGCATAGCGCCAAAAGGTCGAATTTTAAGCTACAAACGGTGTAAAGAAGTCTATTCTTTTACTGGGCGAACTTGTGAAGATGCGGTGCACTCCGGACGACCGGTTTTCCCTGAACACGACGGCTGTACATATTACGTTATCGAAACCAGTCAGCAACACGCTACTGGTCCGCCAATCGGGCGTGGAAGTTTACGCCGGCATCCTTGTTGATGATAGATTCGACCGAAAACTACTCAGCTCATAGCAACCATTGAACTGCTCCCAACCAATACACAAAGAGGTTTTAAACCATGGCCGCAACCAAAACCGCTGCGAAGAAAACCAAAGTCGCCTCCCCGGCACCGGCAAAAAAAGCCGCCGCCAAACCTGCCAAGAAAGCGACCGGCGTAAAAGAAAAGTACTCAAAAAGCGAAATACTCAACCACCTGGCTGAACGCACCGAATTGAGCCGGAAGCAGGTCAGCACCATTATGGAAGAACTTGGGAGCCTGATTGAGTCGCACATTTCAAAACGTGGTTGTGGCGAGTTTGTGCTTCCAGGACTCATGAAGATCGTCACGGTCAAGAAACCTGCCCGCAAAGCCCGTAAAGGCATCAACCCATTCACTGGCGAAGAAACAACGTTTGCAGCCAAGCCAGCCAGTACCCAGGTCAAAGTGAGGCCGCTCAAGAAATTGAAAGAAATGGTTGAATAAAGCGAAGACGCGAAGTCGGGAATTCGAAGAGAGCTAACCACTCTCTTCTTTCTTTTCAGAGCCGCTTGCCTGGACACCAGGCATTCATTGAATACACCTGGCACATGTCGATGCAGCGCTACGGCCGACTAGCCAGGTCGAGCCCTCGTGTTGTTCGGTTGCTTTTACGCGTTGCAAAGTTCGCGACCAGGTACTGATCAATGCGAACCCGGATTTTGCGCATTTGCTCAGTGAGCGGTGAACCCCTTACCTTGCAATGAGTATCTAAGTTGATCCATCCTTTCTTCCAATGCGTTTCGCGTATATGGAACAGGGGAAATCTGTCCCCAAACCGGTTTTGGCCAGCATGCATCATGTGCGTAGCGGGCAATATGGTGAATATGCAACTGCGGCACAATGTTGCCTAATGATGCGATATTGAGTTTGTCAGGTGCAAACAAATCCTCCATGACCTCAGCCAGCCGGATTGATTCAGACAACAGTTGCCCCTGTTCTTCAGGATTCAGATGGTGGATCTCCCTCACATCCGCACACTTGGGAACCAGGATGCACCAAGGGTAATTACTGTCCCTGTTGAGCAACAGCAAACAGAGCTGGAACGTGCCTACGATAATAGTATCCTCCGCAAGCTGCGGATGCAGTTCAAACATGATCACTCCCCCCTTTACAAGACACTGAATCGAATACCCTCTAGAATATGAACTTTTGTCGCGCAATTCAAACCGCGCCGGCGCCGCGCCTCATCGAGCCGCACAATGCGAACTCCAGCGTTGACAGATCGGCACTTCAGTAACAGCAACCGCCCACACACTTAGAGAACAATATGCGATCCAGCCAATTCCTACTCTCGACTCAAAAGGAAACCCCCACTGATGCCGTTGTTATTAGCCACCAGCTGATGCTCCGCGCCGGCATGATACGCAAGTCTGCTTCAGGCCTTTATTCATGGCTGCCTCTCGGTCTCAAAGTCCTGCGCAAAGTAGAACAGATTGTCAGAGAAGAGATGGACAGGTCCGGCGCACTGGAAGTTCTAATGCCCGTTGTTCAACCCGCCGATTTGTGGAAAGAGTCCGGACGCTGGGACCAGTTTGGACCCGAATTAACAAGGTTTTCCGATCGGCATGAGAATCCCTTCTGCCTCGGACCCACGCACGAAGAAATCATCACAGACATTATCCGTAACGAGATCAGCAGCTATAAGCAGTTACCTCTGAATTGTTATCAGATTCAGACTAAATTCCGCGACGAAGTGCGGCCACGTTTTGGAGTGATGCGCGCTCGCGAATTCATCATGAAAGATTCTTATTCTTTTCATCTCGACCAAGATTGTCTGGGCAGAACTTACGAAACTATGTATCAAACCTATTGCAGGATCTTCGATCGGATTGGTCTTGAATACCGCGCCGTGCTGGCGGACACGGGATCCATAGGTGGCACGGGTTCTCACGAGTTTCATGTACTGGCGGACAGCGGGGAGGATGATATCGTCTTCAGCGATCATGGAGATTACGCCGCCAACATTGAGATGGCCGAGGCGCCTGCGATTGCTTTTCCTGAAGAACCTGCCAGATCACTAGCCAAGGTGCCCACGCCCGACGCCAGGACTGTGGACGAAGTAGCCCGTATTCTCGGGGTACACAACAGCCGCGTTCTCAAGACATTGTTTGTCCTCGGAAAATCAGGTCAGCATGCCGATCAGCTGGTAGCTCTGGTTTTACGAGGCGATCATGAACTCAACGAGGTCAAAGCATCCAAGCTCGAAGAGGTAGCCTCACCTTTAACTTTCGCGAGCGACGAAGTCATTCGCCGTCAATTCGAGGCGAGTTCCGGCTCGCTCGGCCCTATAGGCCTGAATATTCCTGTGATTGTCGATCAGTCCGCGGTTGAAGTCTGCAATTTCGTCTGCGGTGCCAATCAAGATGGGTTTCACTTCACGGGCGCCAATTGGAATCGAGATGTTACCCCTACTCGCGTGGCCGATTTACGCAATATTCAACGCGGGGATGTCTGCGCGGATGGTAGCGGAAAAGTTGATATTCGCCGCGGCATCGAAGTCGGTCACATTTTTCAGCTGGGTGATAAGTATTCAAGCGCAATGAAAGCCAAAGTGCTCAACGAACAGGGTAAAGAACAAACATTGATTATGGGGTGTTATGGTATCGGCGTATCCCGAATAGTCGCTGCGGCTATCGAACAAAATCATGATGCAAAAGGAATCATCTGGCCGAATGCGCTGGCGCCTTTTCACGTCGCGATAGTTCCTATCAATATGCACAAGTCTGAAAGAGTCAAGAAACAGTGCGAACACCTGTATCAGACTCTTAGCAGCGCCGACATTGAAGTGCTGTTTATGGACGAAACTAAGGCGCGCCTGGGGGTTATGTTGGCAGATATCGAACTTATCGGGATTCCGCATCGCCTGATCATTGGCGACAAGGGGTTGGATGGTGGTTATGTCGAGTATCAGGGGAGACAAGAGACGGAACCTTTAAACATACCGATTTCAGGTTTGCTAGACTTCTTGCAGGAACACATTCGCCGATGAAGTCTAAATGTGAAGAAACTCTATAACTACGCCATCTGTCTGGGCTTGACCCTGTTATCCGGTTATATCTCTCCGGTCTTTTCGCAGGAGTTCGTTATTGATGACGCCCTGCGCAACTATCTCAAAGCGTCAGTTATCGAGGAAGACAGCTTTGAAGACCGGTTTGATGCCGAAGTTTGGTTAGTGGGCAAATCGAGACCGCTCGCACGTTTTGTCAAGAAGCCGGATGAACGCCTTCGGATACTTCGACTGGTACATCGAGAGGCTAAGCGCGTCAATCTCCCCGCGGATATGGTGCTGGCGGTCATACACGTGGAAAGCCTTTTCGACCCCTATGCTATTTCGTCTGCGGGCGCTCAGGGAATGATGCAGGTGATGCCCTTCTGGAAGAAGGAGATTGGACGTGAGAATGACAATCTGATTGATCTCGAAACAAACCTGCGGTACGGCTGCACCATTCTCAAGTATTACCTCGACAAAGAGGAAGGACGCTGGGCAGAAGCCCTGGCTCGCTACAACGGCAGTTATGGTAAATATTGGTACTCCGAGCGGGTCATGAACGCCTGGCAAAACACCTGGCGTTACTGATTCGATCCGGAATCGTTCGCAGTCCAGACCTGCACCCCATTCGGCAATTTACATTGCCAGACTTTGTTTATAGAATGAACTTCACCCAGGCAGCCTAGCTGCCTTTTTTATTTGAGTCTCAGCAAGTCAGCGGATTTCGGATATGGCACTTATGAATACCTACGGCGATAGAAGCACAACACTGGTCAAAGGTGATGGGCCTTATTTATGGGACGCAGGTGGACGACGCTATCTGGATGCGCTCAGTGGGATCGCCGTATGCGGATTGGGCTACAACTTTCCATCCGTAACCGAGGCAATCTGTAGCCAGGCACAGACTCTGCTTCACGCATCAAACCTGTACAACACCGAACCCCAACAGGCGCTGGCGAAGGTCCTCACCACGATATCGGGTATGGAGTCCGCCTTCTTTTGTAATTCGGGTGCGGAGGCCAACGAAGCCGCAATCAAGATCGCTCGAAAATTTGGCCAGGATAACGGAATTAAAAGCCCCCGCATTGTAACGACGGAAAGCAGCTTCCATGGACGTACACTCGCCACGCTTTCGGCGACCGGAAACACCAAGGTTAAAAAGGGATTCGAACCGCTGGTTGACGGGTTTGTGCATGTACCTTTCAACGATATCGAATCAATAGAGAAGACCGCTGCCGCCGATATTGTGGCCGTCATGGTTGAGCCCGTCCAAGGCGAAGGCGGCATTCAGGTACCTGCTGCAGAATACCTGGCGCGTCTGAGAAAGCTTTGTGATCTCCACGGCTGGCTGTTAATCCTTGATGAAATTCAAACGGGTAACGGCAGAACCGGACGCTACTTTGCATACCAGCATGACAGTATCCTTCCCGACGTCGTTACGACTGCGAAAGGTCTCGGCAACGGTGTGCCCATAGGAGCCTGCCTCGCCCGCGGTCGTGCAGCATCCGTTTTGCAACCCGGAAATCACGGCTCGACTTTCGGAGGCAACCCTTTGGCTTGCAGCGCAGCCTTGGCGGTTATAGATGCTTTGCTTTCCAATGGCTATATGGAACGCGCCGAAAAACTCGGAAGAAAAATGACCGACCAACTCAAATTTGCCCTGGCCGATGTCGCCATAGTCAAGGAAGTTCGAGGAAAAGGGCTGATGATCGGAATTGAACTGGATAGGGAATGTGGCGAAATTGTGGAGCGCGCCAAACAGCAGCAATTACTGATCAACGTCACAGCAAGCAGGAATATCCGCTTGTTACCGCCTTTAATCATCAACGATGATGAAGCCCAAACGATAGTCGACACAGTAGTGTCCTTGATAAAAGCGTTCTGAATTGAGGGCATAAAAAATGGCATTGCGACACTTTCTGACCCTGAATGATCTGACACCCGATGAACTTAATCACATTGTGAATCGCGCCATTGCTTTGAAAGCATCATGGCGTGGCGGAGAAGTTTACGAACCTCTAAAGAACAAAGTGCTGGGAATGATATTCGAAAAGTCCTCCACCCGAACCCGAGTTTCCTTTGAAGCCGGGATCGCGCAATTAGGAGGTGTAGGATTATTCCTCTCGCCTAAGGACACTCAGCTCGGGAGAGGCGAACCCATAGAAGATTCCGCACGCGTGATGTCACGAATGGTGGATATGGTCATGATCCGAACCTTCGAACACGAGAAGATCGAGCGCTTTGCTCAGTATTCTGCGGTTCCGGTGATTAATGCGCTGACGGATGATTTTCATCCCTGTCAGCTCCTCGCAGATATTCAAACATTCGTCGAACACAGGGGAAGCCCTAAAAACAAGGTCTTCGCGTGGATTGGCGATGGCAACAATATGTGCCATTCCTACATGAATGCAGCCAGACTGTGCGGTTTTCAGTTGAGAATTGCTTGTCCGGAGGGCTTCGAACCCAATAAGAAAATTCTGTCTTTAAACAGTTCATGCGTTGAAATAATGCGGAACCCTGAAGAAGCCGTACAAGGGGCGGACTGCGTTGTCACAGACGTTTGGGCAAGCATGGGGCAGGAAGACGAACAATCTCACCGGCTTGCGCGTTTCACTGGCTATCAGGTTAATCATGCTCTTATGAGTTTGGCCAATCCAGACGCAGTGTTCATGCACTGTTTGCCGGCCCATCGCGGAGAAGAGGTCAGTGCGGAGCTTCTTGAAGACACCAATTTTTCCGTCGTTTGGGATGAAGCGGAAAACCGTCTGCATGCACAAAAAGCCCTTATGTTATTTCTGGCCGAGGAGTTATTACGTTAATTGAGCTCCTTACTCAGCATCAGAGATATTGTCTGTCAATATGACGCGGGTCACTCAGCCCCTGTAGTAGATAAATTGACTTTTGATCTGCTGGCCGGGGAAATAGGATGCCTTCTGGGCGCCAGCGGTTGCGGGAAGACGACCGTGCTCCGAGCTATCGCAGGGTTTCAGCGTATTGAATCCGGTGAAATCCGACTGGATGGCTCGGTGCTCTGCGGTCATCGGATCCATCTCGCGCCTGAAAAGCGCCAGGTAGGAATGGTTTTTCAGGACTACGCGCTTTTTCCGCATTTATCAGTCTGTGAAAACATTACTTTTGGCTTGAACAAGAACTCGCAAAAAGGACGTGAGTCGATATGTGACGAGCTGTTAAGACTGGTTAAACTCGAAAGCTTCGGTCAGCGCTACCCACACGAACTATCCGGCGGCCAGCAACAACGCGTTGCCCTGGCCCGGGCGTTAGCTCCCCGGCCGAAACTTTTATTGCTCGATGAGCCTCTTTCAAGTCTCGACACCGAACTTCGAAGAAGCTTGGCGCTCGAAGTTCGCGAAATTCTCAAGCTCCGCAACATTAGCGCCATCATGGTCACTCACGACCAGGAAGAAGCGTTCGCTTTCGCCGATAAAATCGGTGTTCTTCACAAAGGAATGCTTGAGCAATGGGACCTACCTTTCAACTTGTATCATGAACCCAGAACCCGTTATGTCGCGAATTTTGTTGGTCAGGGCGCATTTATTCCTGGATTTCTACGTCAACATAATTGTATAGAAACCGAGCTAGGATTGCTTAAAAGCCAGCGAAAACTGGCTTGGCCAGAGAATACTCCGGTGGACGTACTTCTTCGACCCGATGACATCGTAGAGGCTTCCGAAAGCCCTTACCGCGGTCGCATTATCTCGAAGGTATTCGCAGGAACCTCGACGCTCTACACTCTGCGGCTACCGACAGGTTCGATAATCGAAGCAGCTTTAACAAGTCACCATAATTTCGATTTGGACAGCGAATTGGGCATCAATGTGGAAGCCGATCACATCATTGCTTTTGCCAGAGATTAAATAGGCGGATAGACCCCTAACAGAACGATTAATGACGGCCAAGCCCCCAGAGAAGACCTCCTGCACGTTCTGAGCATTACTGCACAGAGGGGGCATCTGCTCAAGGGCAAAGCACGGGCGCTCTGCCG
>CAZXLJ010000057.1:0-21134 GCA_964641175.1 uncultured Cellvibrionaceae bacterium | reverse complement strand
CTGGGTGACGGTTCCCTGGCAGGCGTTGGCGCCGGTGCCATCGGCGCCGATCCGGGCAATAGCGATCCGGCTGCGCTGACCAATCTGGCCGGTGCACTGGCGAGTCAGGTCGGTCAGGTGCTGGGCGTAATCGGCACCAACGACGACGCCGATTTCTTCGGTTTGCTCAAAGCGCTGGAAGAAGACACGAAGACCAACATCCTGTCCACGCCAACCCTGTTGACCATGGATAACCACGAAGCCAGCTTCACGGTGGGCCAAAACATTCCGATTCTGACCGGTGCCTCAAATACCACCGGCGGTGCGATCAGCCCCTTCCAGACCTTCCAGCGTGAAGACGTCGGTATCAAGCTGACCATTACTCCTCAGATCAACGAGGGCGATACCATTCTGCTGGACATCGCTCAGGAAAACTCGAGCATCGACGAAGGTCTTTCTGCGGCTCAGGGGCTTATTACGAAAAAACGCGCCATCCAGACGCAGGTACTCGCTGCGGATGGAGAAATCGTTGTGCTCGGTGGTCTGATCCAGACCGACGTAACCAACAATGAGCAGCGGGTTCCGGTGCTGGGTCGGTTGCCGGTGCTGGGTGCGCTCTTCCGCAACACGGGCAAGTCCGTCACCCGCACCAACCTGATGGTGTTTCTCAAGGTGACGATCATCAAGGACAACGAAACTCTTTCCGGCGCCACGGCGGAGAAATACCAGTACATCCGCGAACAGCAGATCAAGCAGCGCGACAATGGCTTCCTCAGGATGAAAAACAAGTCAGGCGTCATTCTGCCTGATCTGACCTTCCAGGATCTTGAAAGACCCGGACAGGCAGAAAACGTCATCAAGACACCGACCGCTCGGGAGATCGAAGAGACCGTGGACTACCGCGATAACCGAGATCAGGATTGACGGCGGGAGCAATTACCCCGAACAGGATGGTAAGCGCGCCCGGGGAATCCCGTAGCGGGTAGTCAGGTAGTAGTAGTCAGATATAGAGACAGGCACACATATGAGCTACGTTCTGGATGACGACACTTTAATCACGCCGACGGATCTGGATGAACCGGAGCCGGTACGGGCCACCAAGGCGCGCCTGCCGTTCTCCTTTGCCGCGACTAAAGGCGTCATGATTGAGAATGGGCGCCTGGTGCATACTCCGGGTCTGGATCTGGCGACGCTGGCGGAGGTTCGTCGCTATATGGCGGGGCCGCTTACGCTGGAGCAGATTGAAGAAAAAGAATTCAAGGCCCGGCTTACCCTGGCGTATCAGAGTTCCGACTCCGAAGCTCAGCAGGCCGCCGAAGACATGGGCAACGAGTTCGATCTCACCGCCCTGGCCGATGACATTGACGATGGCGAACTGCTTAGTGGAGAGGGTGACGCCCCCGTAATCCGGCTGATCAACGCTATTCTTTCGCAGGCAGTGCAGGAAAAAGCTTCGGATATCCATGTGGAGCCGTACGAAGACCGGGTATCGGTCCGGTTCCGGATTGATGGCGTCCTTAAGGAAGTCCTGTCTCCCAAGCCGGTCCTGGCGCCTGTGCTGGTTTCGCGTCTCAAAGTCATGGCTCGACTTGATATCGCTGAAAAACGGATTCCCCAGGATGGACGCATCACGGTGAAGCTGGCCGGTCACGCAGTGGATTTACGGGTTTCGACCATGCCGTCCGCTCATGGCGAGCGGGTGGTTTTGCGGATTCTTGACCAGTCAGCCGGTGCCATCTCGCTGGATCAGCTCAACATGCCGGAACAGGTGCTACGTGATTTCAAGGCCGCGCTGGCCAAACCGCACGGAATCATTCTGGTAACAGGGCCGACCGGCTCGGGTAAAACCACCAGCCTCTATTCCGGGCTGAGCTTTTTGAACACCCGCAGCCGCAACATCCTTACAGTCGAAGATCCTATCGAATATGTACTGCCCGGCATCGGACAGACGCAGGTCAATACCAAGGTGGATATGACGTTCGCCCGAGGGCTGCGCGCCATTCTGCGTCAGGATCCAGATATCGTAATGATCGGAGAGATCCGTGACCGGGAAACTGCCGCCATTGCCGTGCAGGCGAGTTTGACCGGTCACTTGCTGCTGTCGACACTGCACACCAACACGGCCATCGGTGCAATTCTGCGTTTGCAGGATCTCGGTATCGAGCCATTTCTGCTGTCATCGAGCCTGGAAGCACTCATGGCGCAGCGCCTGGTGCGTAAGCTGTGCAATGAATGTAAAGAGGCCCATGAGGCCAGCGCTTCAGAAATCGAGCGCGTGAAAATTCCCAAAGGCAGTGTCATTTATCGAGCCGTCGGGTGTGATAAGTGCCACCACTCAGGCTACCGTGGACGAACCGGTATCTATGAACTGATTCCGGTCGACGACGGACTGCGCCAGCTGATTCATGAAGGCGTGGGCGAGCAGGCCATGCTGGCGCACGCTCGCAAATTCTGTCACTCAATCGATGAAGACGGGCGGGCGAAAGTTCTTGCCGGTATCACCAGTGTAGAGGAGCTACTGCGCGTGACTGCCGCAGGCTAAAGTATGAGCGCGTTTTCTTACCAGGCCATAGATGCCAGCGGCAAAACCGTAAAAGGCGTAATCGACGGTGACTCTGAGCGGCACGTACGCACTTTGCTGCGTCAGCGGCAATTAAAGCCGATTGAAGTCAAGGGGACCAACCAGCGCAAGAAGGCAGGGTCCGCAGCTGCCTCGGGTGAACGCAAATTCAACATCCGCAGTGGCGGCCCTCGTTTGAGCTATAAGGATATCGCTCTGGTAACCCGGCAGCTGGCTTCGCTGCTGCAGTCGGGCCTGCCACTGGACGCCGTTCTGCACGCAGCCGCTTCGCAATCGCGCAAACCGGCTATCAAGAGCCTTCTGTTGCAGGTGCGGTCTCGTGTGCTCGAAGGTCTGTCGCTCGCTCAGGCCATGAGCGAATCACCGCGGGCATTCGATACCCTGTACCGGGCCATGGTAAAGGCCGGCGAGTCGGCTGGTTTTCTTGGGCCGGTTCTGGAGCAGTTGGCGGAATACACCGAAACCAGCCAGGAGACGCGCCAGAAAATCAAAATGGCCATGATGTATCCGGTGGTCCTGTTGTGCGTCAGTATGGGCGTGGTCATGGCGCTGATGGCGTTTGTGGTTCCGAAGCTCACGGGAATGTTTACCCAGACCAAACAGAAGCTGCCTGGCATCACCGAATTCCTGATCGTGGCCAGTGATTTCATTGTCAATTACGGTATTTTTGTACTGGTGGGGCTGATCGGCCTGATCGTGCTGTTCAAGCAGGCCATCAAGGTGCCCGAAAGGCGCTTGAAGTGGCATCGATTCATGTTGAAAGTGCCGCTTTTCGGAGAGTTTATCCGCATCTCTGAAGCGGCCCGCTATTCCAATACACTCGGTCTGCTGGTTAAAAGCGGTGTGCCTTTGCTGGAAGGTCTGCGTATCGCGGCCCAGGTTCTCACAAATCGGGTCATTCAGGACGCCGCGCTGGCAGTGGCGATTTCCGTTCAGGAAGGCAGCGCCTTCCACAAGGCGCTGGATCAGAGCGGCGAATTTCCGCCCCTGCTGGTGCAGATGGCGGCGAGCGGTGAACAGAATGGCCAGCTGGCCGATCAACTTCTGTACGCGGCCCGCAACCAGGAGCGGGAACTTTCTTTTACACTCGGCACCATGATGGGATTAATGGAACCGGCCATGATTCTGTTCATGGCTGGTATGGTGTTTTTTATTGTCATGGCCATAATGCTGCCGATTTTCCAGATGAACGACATGGTAGGCGGATGATGGTTGCATGAGCGGGATAACCAGCCGTCGCTCCAGTCACACAGCCTGCAGTGACATCAGCTGTCGCGACCGGGACATTGCCTGGATTGCCCAGGCACCGGCGGCCCGGGACCTGATTACAGGCGTCCGCGGTGTACAGCTGAATTCACGGAAACCGAAATTTATAACAGGGGGAACTATGCCAATTCGAAGTCAACGAGGTTTTAGCTTAATCGAGATCATGGTTGTGATCGTGATCATGGGCCTGCTGCTCAGTGTGGTCGGCCCGAGGGTATTCCAGAATGTCGAAGATGCCCAGAAACAGACCGTCAAGGCCCACTTTGCCAACCTTAAGACCGCGCTGGATTCATACCGGCTGGACAATTTCCGTTATCCATCCACGGAGCAGGGTCTGGAAGCACTCGTATTTCAGCCCAGTGCTGACCCGGTGCCCAAAAAATGGCGCCAGTACATGGACAAGCTGCCGCGTGACCCGTGGGACAACGAATATCTTTACATGAGCCCGGGTGATGACGGCCGGCCATTTGACATCTATACCCTGGGCGCAGATGGTACCCGGGGCGGAGAGGGTCAGGATGCCGATGTCAGCTACTGGGACGATGCCGGCTCCGCCGAGGGCTAAGCCTCTGTATGCGCAGTATCCGCCAACATGGCTTCAGCCTGATCGAGATTCTGGCGGTCATCTTCATTATCGGGCTCAGCCTGGGCATGGTAGGCCTCTCGGTCAATCGGAGCGGCGCCAAGGATGATGTCTGGGAGGCCGTCGAACAGTTTATCGGTATCGCGCAGGCAGCAGGCGAACGGGCGATACTGACAGGTGAGACCATGGGTTTGTTGCTGGAGCCGCCCCACTGGCAAGCACAGCGGGGCGAAGACGTACGGGAAATCGGCTGGCGTTATCGCTGGGTGACCTCCAGCAGCGAAGGCTGGCAACCGGTAAGCAACCTGCCGCCGGTGTCCTTGCCTCCTACCGTGAAGTTATTGATCGAAGTGGACGAACTGATCTGGGACCCGGCCGATCAGATCGACCGCACTACCCCGGTCGCAGCCTACTATTCCAGCGGCGACATCACGCCGATCCGCATCGAAATCTCCGACGAACGCGAAACCGGGTTCACCCAGAATATTGAGGTGGACGAAAACGGTGAGCTTGTGTGGCGCGAAGCGCCCGAAATGCCGGAGGTGGCCGAAGGTGCGTTCTGAGCGAGGTTTTACACTGGTCGAAGTGCTGGTTGCGCTGGTCATTGTGGCCATGGCGATTCCGGCCATGCTTCTTCGCATAGGTTCGATGGCGACCACCACGATGCACACCAAGGAAGTGGCAATTGCCTATTGGGTAGCTGAAAACCAGCTTGCGGAAATGTGGGTAACGCAACAATTGCAGCGTACGGTGCCCAGCGGGCGCATCAAGGACGACGTCAAGATGGCCGGGGAAACCTGGGATCGCGTGGTGGAGACCGAACCCACACCGCTGCCGGGCATGTTGCGCATCCGCGTGGAAGTGTCGGCGCAGGGAAATGACCGGCCTTTGGTGGAACTGTCGGGATTTGTGCTTGAACAGTAAGCGGACATCAGCCGGATTCACCCTGCTTGAAGTGATGGTGGCTCTGGCGATCATGGCCATCATCGCTGTACTGTCGGGCCAGGCATTCCAGACGGCATCTACCGGCGCCGCGGCCACCCGTGAAGCCATGGAACGCTTTGCCCGGATTGACCGCACCTTCGTATTGCTGGAAAACGATTTTCGCAACGCCCTGCCCAAAGTGGTACGCCGGGAGTCGGGCGATCCACTGCCGCCGTTGTACATAGCGGTCAGTGATGATTACTGGCTGACAATTTTACGGGGAGGATTCGACAATACGTTGTTTCAGCCCCGCACAGAGCTGGTACGCATAGGCTATCGTTATGTCGACGAGGCCATATGGCGGGACACCTGGTACAACCCCGCCGATAACGAGGAGAATGAAGCCCGCAAGCAGAGACTGTTGAAGGGCGTTCGCAGTATGGAAGTGCGGGTATTGCCGCGAACCGCCACCTCCATGGCGGCCGGACCCTGGCTGGACAGCTGGCCGGGCAGCCCGCACTCGACAGATCTCCCCATCGCGGTCGAAATCACGCTGGAGCTGGATGATCTGGGTGAGATAACACGTCTGTTCACGCTCCTGCCAGGTACGGGCGCAATGCAGCAGATGCGGGGTGGGCCGCCGCCGAATGTCGGCACCAATCCGGGAGACCAGAACAACCAGAACAACCAGAACAACCAGAACAACCAGAACAACCAGAACAACCCCGGCGGCAACACGAACAATGGCGCCAACAATGATATGAACAACAACAATATGAATAACAATGGCAGCTTCTGATCGATACAGGCGGCAAGGTTACGGTCGACAGCGTGGCGTAGTGCTCATCATGGCACTGCTGATCGTTGCGCTGGTGACCACCGTGGTGGTGTCGGTCAGCTGGCGGTTCAACCTGAGCATGGCCCGCAACGAAAACCGCTGGCACGGCTCCCAGGCCCGGGCCTATCTTGAAGGGGGCGAGCAGCTGGCGCGCCTGGTATTGCGGGAAGACATGCAGCAGGGGCCAATCGATCACATTGCCGAAGTCTGGGCTCAGCAGGGCGACCCTCTGCCCACGGATGAAGGGTGGATTCGCGGGCGCATTGAAGACGCGCATGGCAGGCTTAACCTGAATCTGATGGCGCAGCAGTTCGTAGGCGTGCCGGATCCCAGCCTCGACATGAATGATCCCACTGTGCGATTTACCGCCTCGCAGCGGCGCCTGATCCGGTTATTGCAGACCTTTGAGCTGGAGAGCGGCCCGTTAGACGTCATGGAAGCAACCGCCATCGTTGAAGCCCTGCAGGACTGGATAGATATGGATAGCGAAACATCCGGCATGGGGGGTGCCGAGCAGGACTACTATTCCAGTGAAGGGATTGAGTACCCGATTCCCAACGGGCCGATCGCATCGGTCAGTGAAATCATGTTGATCCGCGGGATGACTCCGGAGATCTACCGCAAGCTGGAGCCTTATGTCATTGCGCTGGACACCAGTGCGAACCTGAATATCAACACCATGCCGCCAGCGTTGTTCAGAACCTTTAATGTGAAGGCGAATCTGGAACCGCTGGAAGAAGATCAGGCAAACGTCCTCATGCAGGCCCGCAATGCCACCATGATGACCGATGAAAACGGCGTACCGCTCAAGGGGGGCTTCCAGACTGCGGAAGAGTTCGCCTCCGATCCGACGGTGCAGAGTATCATTGGTAGCCCGGAAGAAGGTGAGACCAAAGATCTGGTAGTGGGGAGCAACTATTTTCTGTATTTCGGCGAAACCCTCGTGGGAGAACAGGTTCGCCGCAGCAAGGCGGTGCTGTATCGCAGCGGGGCCGATGTAAGTGTAGTCCGACGCACAGACGCCGGTTTTTAGAGACAAAAAGTCCAGGAATCAATGTCCAGGTAATTAACAGTGGCTGAAAAAATAATCGTAAGAAAAGTAGCCTCGGGGCTATGGCAGTGGCGCGATGTGGCCGGACAGGGTGACTGGCGCAGCAATTCCTTTTATACCGGCGATATCAATCTGCTGAAGGAATCGATCGACGGCAAAGCCGTATGGCTGGTGCTGCCAGGGCAGAGCATCGTGTCGCAGCAGGTTACGACGGAAATAAGCGACCGTCGCCAGCTCGCCAAGATTCTGCCCTTTGAAGTCGAAGAAAATATCATCGACCCCATCGAAGATCTGCATTTTGCCTTCGGTCCGCTGCGCGAGCGCCGCATTGCGGTGGCCTACGGTGACGCCGAATGGATGCAGTCGGCGGTCATGGAAATCGAAGGTACGGGCGCCGAAGTGGATCGGGTGACGGTGGATTACGCCCTTCTGCCGGGTCCGGACGATGGCTGGGTACTGCTGCTCGAAAACGGTCAGCTCATGGCCCATATTGCCCCGGGAGTGGGGTTCGCCGTGGAGATCGAAGCGGCGGCGCTGTATCTCGCTGCTCTGTCGGCATCCGGCCAGCCCGGCCAAATTCAATTGTTCGCCGACACCGAAGAAGGGCTGGACCTGCTTCGCGCAGCCTTGCCGGAGGCGTGGGCCGACCGTAGTAGTATTCTCATCGAGGAATCCGAGGCCGGATTCTGGGACCTGGTGCGGCCTGACCAGGCGGGGCCATTCAACTTCCGCGGCGGCCGTCTGGCTCGCAAACTTCCCCTGACCAAGTGGTGGCAAGACTGGAAAACTCCAGTGATCGCGATAGCGGCCGCGTTTCTGGTGGCGCTGGGCGTGACGTGGCTGGGACTGATGGAAGTTGACCGGCAGCGCAAGGAGATCACCAAGCAGACTGACGAGATATTCCGCCAGGTAGTGCCGACCGGTTCCATTAGTGACCCCGAACGGCAGCTGCGGGGGTTGCTCGGTAAATCTGGCAGCAGTGTCGGTGCTTCGAACCTGATGTCCATTCTCGCGGGCGTCGCGCCGGCCATCGGCGAGTTCGATCAGGTCCGCATTCGCAATTTCCGATACAGCTCCGAGAACCGCCAGCTGCAGCTCAATATTGAAGCGGACAGCTTTGCCACTTTCGAAAGTTTGCGCAACAAGATCGCCGAAGCCGGCCTGACCGTTGATATCCGCAGCGCCAACGTGCAGGGCGACACGCACCAGGCCCAGCTAAGAGTTTCGGAGGCAGGCTAATGAATGATTTAAAGCAATGGTTCTTTGATTTAAGCCCCCGTGACCAGTTGATGCTGGTGGTGGGCGGGTCCCTGGTACTGGTTTACATACTGGTGTTTGTCGTGTTGCTGCCGATGGATGACAAACTCGACCAAAGCCGCAAGCGCAACCTGGCCGCGCTGGAAGAGCAGCAGCGGGTCCGTCAGCTGGCGGGTGAGCTCATGGCGGCGAAATCCGCCGGTGGCAAGTCGGGTAGCGGCGGCAGCATGAACGCGGTACTCAACAACACACTGCGCGAACACGGTTTAACGATGGAGAACTTCCAGCCGTCAGGGGATGGTGCGCGGGTGCGGCTGGGAGTTTCCGACTTTAATCAGGTACTGGCATGGGTCCACGATCTTGAGGTGAACCGCGGTATGCATATCCGTGACCTGACGGTGACCGGGGATCAGGTTCAGGGCGCGGTATCGGTTAATCTGCAATTGCAACAGGGGGAATAGTGGGACGCGCACTCAAGGTAGTTTTTGCTGTTGCACTGGTCATTCTGTTTGTGTTCCTGGTGATCGCACGGATTCCCGCGGAATGGGGAGCCTGGGCGGTGACCCGGACGGTGCCTAATGTAAAGCTGGGCGGCGTCAGCGGTACGCTGTGGGAGGGCCGGGCCCGTTCCGCAATGGTGGTGCTGGACGGCCAGCCTCTGGATCTGGGCGTGCTCGACTGGAACTTCAAGGCAATGCCGCTGGTCATTCTGAATGCCTGCGTCGATGTGCGCAGCGTGCGTCTGTCAGGAGACGTCTGCCATGGCGTGCTCTCGGGAACCAATACCGTCGAGCAACTGATGCTGGATCAGCTTCCCGCACGGCTGCTGGACAGGTCAGTCGGAGCACAATTGACAGGCACCGGTAGCCTGACTGTGCAGCAGGCTGAAATCACCGACGAGGGTCAGGTCAGGAAACTCGCGGGCAATTTTTCCTGGCAGGGAGCCAAGGTCAACTATGGCGATGGCTGGCTCAACCTGGGCAGCTACTCTGCCGATCTGACCGACAATGGCAAGGGTGGAGTCAGGGCGATCATCACGGACACATCGGGTGATTTTGAAATCAGTCTGAACGGCGAATATGGTCTGGGCGCAGAGCCGGTGCTTGATGGGACGGTGAAGCCACGCAACACGGCTTCGGCGATGATCGTCAATGCGCTGTCACTGATCGCCGAAGCGGATGACAGCGGTTCATATCGCATTACCTGGCCAATGGGTGGCTAATGCTGCTGGCGAGGTGGATAGCGTTGGAGTGGTGGATAACGCTGGAAAGATGGATGCTGGCGATGGCATGTCTGTGGGTTCCGGTCGTGCACGCCGACTGGCTCAGCGACACCCACAGCGCCATGGGAACAGAGATTCATGTAGGGCTGTGGCATGACAACCCGGTGCAGGGACGGCGCGCCATCACTGAAATCCGCAAGGAAATGCGCCGCATAGACCAGACCTACTCGCCTTGGATAGAAGCCAGTGATCTGGCTCGCGTAAACGCCGGCGCCGCCAAAAAGCCGGTTCCCCTGTCTCCGGAATTTGCTTTCCTCATTGACCGCTCGCTCTACTACAGCCGGATCAGTGGCGGCGCTTTCGATATTACCTTTGCCTCAGTCGGAGGGCATTACGACTACCGGGAAAAGAAACAGCCCGACGGCAAAACCCGTGAGAGGCTCTTACCGGCAGTCAACTACCGCCTGCTGCAGTTCGATCCGCAGGTGCCGTCACTGGGATTTTCCGACGAAGACCTTCGCATTGATCTGGGGGGTATAGCCAAGGGTTATGCCGTGGACCGTGCCATAGAAATTCTGGAAAAGTTCGGCGTTTCCCAGGCAACGGTGAGTGCTGGCGGAGACAGTCGGGTGCTCGGCCAGAACAAGGATCGCCCCTGGGCGATCGGCATAAGGAATCCGCGCAAGAAAGCTTCAGACGAACGTGAAGTGGTACTTACAATGCCGCTGGTCGATACCGCCATCAGTACGTCCGGGGACTATGAACGCTTTTTTATCGATGACGCTACGGGCGAGCGGGTGCATCACATCATCAATCCGCGCACCGGCAAATCGGCCACCGAAGCCATCAGCGCTACCGTCATTGGCCCTCGGGCCATAGACACGGATGCGCTGTCAACCACCGTGTTCGTGCTGGGGCCGGAGAAGGGTCTGGAACTGATCAACCGCCTCGACGGTTTCGACGCAGTCATCATCGACAGCAAAGGACGCGTAAGATACAGCGCGGGATTGACGCCACCCTGATGGCCACGGCCGGACAGTGACCTCCTTCAAGCCTTGACGATAGGGTCACATTACCCCGGCCCTGGAGCGGTTACATTGCACCTTCAGTTCGCGCGAAAACGAGGATTGGCAGGGCCTGACCGTCCGACTTTCATCACATTAATCAACCGCATCAACAAGAGCAGAAGCCAGAACGTGTCACTCCGTGTAAAATCGGACGCCGCGTTCGGTTGCGGATACTTTTCTGCGCCACGGACAGGCTCGAGCCTGGGGCGGTTGATCCGGCATGGCTGCTACCAACGTTCTTTCAGCTGCGGAGATTTGGTTTGAACACAATTTTTTTGCGAACGACATTTCTTGGCTGTGCGCTGGCCCTGTTCAGCAGCCTGGCCGCGACGCAAGAGCTTCCCGACGCTCCGGAAGAGCTGACCTGGGACGAGCAGACCGAACAGACAACAGACCCGGGCCCTGCCGAGGGTGAGCGCGACCCTGTAACCGAGATGACCCGGCGGGTCGAGGAACTCAAGCTACTCAAACCCGCCAGCACTCCAGCGATCGACAGTAGCGAAACCAACGCCTCACCACTCAGTGCGCAGGTTGAAGACCTCAAGCAGGCCGCCCTGGAACTTAATCGGGATCTGTTGATTCTGGAAGAAGATTTGTTATTTCCGGCCAGCACCCAGATGGCAGTGTATGTCTCTGTCGACGTGGGGGACTATTTCAAGCTCGATGCCGTAAAGCTCAAGGTCGATGACAAACTGGTGGCCTCCCACGTATACAGCGACAAGCAAAACAGTGCGCTGACCCGCGGCGGCATACAAAGGTTGTATGTCGGCAACCTGAAAACCGGCACTCATGAGATTACCGCGTTCTTTCACGGCTACGGTCCCCAGAACCGCGAGTACAAACGCGCTGCCACCTATACGCTCAGAAAAGACCAGAACCCCAAGATGCTCGAACTGCGCATTATGGACTCCACTGTCAGCATGCAGCCGGAATTTGATTTCAAAGAATGGCAGTTATAAAACATATTTTCGGCATTGCCGCGATTGTCCTGTCATCGAGCATTCCGAGCGTCATAGCTTACGATTACGCCGAGCCGGAGGAAGAACCGCTGACGGCGGTGGCCGATCTGCGCTTCGGCGTGGCGCTTTACCATTATTATCAGGACGAGCATCTCGATGCCCTGAGTGAGCTGCTGGTCGCCGAGAAGCGGGGCGGGGTCCGGGGCCACGGGGACAACCCCGACCTGATGAAGGGCGGGTTCTATCTGGCCTACGGCATGGAACGCACCGCCAGTGACATTTTTGCCGAACTTCTCGAAGGCAACCGGCCCTTGGCGACACGCGATGCGGCGTGGCTGTACATGGCGCGGCTGCGTTACCTGCGGGCCGATTATGAAAGCGCCGCAGCCGCCCTCGACAAGATCAGTCCGGAGGCTTCCGCCAAAGTGCTGGAAGAGGAGCATGTGCTGCGGCTGAATTCCGCCTTGCGCGCCGGTGACCTCACCCGGGCCGAGGCACTGCTGGGCGAACGCGATTTCAAAAAGTCCCACTGGTGGCCTTACGTGCAGTTCAATATGGGCGCCGCCTACGCCCGCGCCGAGCAGTATCCTCGCGCCGCTGACTATTTTTCCCGCCTGCTCGCCCTGCGGGATTTCACCGAAGAAAATCTCGCCCTCTATGACCGGGCCTTGACCGGCGCCGGTTATGCTCATCTGTTGAATCGCAACTACAAACAGGCAATCAAAGCATTCAGCGAGGTGCGCCTGAACAGCCCCGTCTCCAACCGTGCCCTGCTGGGTTATGGCTGGAGCGCGGTGGAGTTGCAGGATTTCTCCATGGCGCTGACGCCCTGGCGTGTGCTTGCCAGCCGGTCGGTTATCGATGAAAACACGCAGGAAGTTTTGGTCGCTCTGCCTTTCGCCTACGAAAAAATGGGCCTGAAAGCGCGCGCGCTGCGCCACTTCCAGGCGGCCGAGACCAGTTTCGTCAGTGAAGTGGCCCGGTTGCAGGAAGTCATCGACCAGATGGAAGGTCGATCCCTCGGTGCGGCCATGAACATCCAGAGCAGCACCGACATCAACTGGCTCGACTATGCCGAAGAAAACCAGTTGACGCCGGAGTTGAGCTATCTGGTGGAGCTGTTCTCCAAAGATGAATTCCTTGGCCTGCTGCAGGAGTGGCGGGATCTGCTGGCGATCCAGGAAAACTTTTCCCTGTGGCAGGAAAAACTCGCGTTATATCTGGAAATGCTGGATGAGCGCGAAATCAACCGGGAGAGGGAACTGGCCTTTCTGGAACAGGAGCGCATTGTGGAAAAATTGCTTCCCCTGCGCCATCAGCGTGACCTGTATGCAATGCGCGTAGCGGAAGCGGAAATGGGCACGGATTTTCTGAGCCTGCTGGACCCGGAAGACAGCAACAGGTACGAGCGCATCCGCCGTTCGGAATCCAATCTGGCCATCCTGCTGCGCGCTGCCCAGGCCGGTCATGCGGTGATGCCCATGGACGAACTGCTGGAACTGCAGGAAGATCTGCGCCGCCAGAAAGGTCTGCTGGTGTGGCGCTCCGCTGACCATTTTGATGAGCGCATGACCCGCGCCCGCTATCAGCTGGCCCAGGCCAATGCCGCTTTGAATTCGGTTCGCGACACCTATAGCCGGGTTAAGGACATCGCCGAGGTGGGCCAGGATCTGCAGCCTTACCGGGACAAGATCGGGGTGGCCCAGAAGGTCCTGGACGAGAAAAGCGTCGAAGTCGAAGACGCCATCGCCGCTGCGGAAGGACGGGTGCGGGACCGGGTCATGGCCGTGCTGGCGGAACAGCAGGAACGCTTGCAGTATTACCTGGCAAACACCCGGCTGGCGATCGCCCGCATGCTTGACTCCCAGCTGCGGGAAACACTGGATGCCGACGGTCCCGCCGCGGCCGAGGAGTCCGGCCCATGACTTTACGAAGTCGCCACTGGATGCTGTTGGGCGCCACGCTTTGGCTCTCGGGCTGCGGCATGTTCGAAGACAAGGTTTCCTACCTGGGTCCGACCCTGGGAGATCTGCAGCCGACGCGATTGCCCGGTGAGCAGGATGAAAGTTTGCCCCGGGTTACTCTCAATGAAATAGAGCGCAGTTACCGCTCAGCGCTGGCGGTGGCGACCGACCCGGCCCTGCGGCAGCGCATCCAGGTGCGCCTCGCCGACATCGAAATGGCGCGCAGCGAAGACCGCCAGTTGAGTCAGGCTGAACAGGATGCCCATTTTGCCGAGGCCATCGCTCTATATGACGAATTGCTGTCGCGACCCGAAGCCGGCCTTGATCCGCAGACCGACGAGCGCCTGCTGTACCAGTTGTCCAAGGCTTATGCCCTGGATGGCCGCATGGTCGAGTCCAATGAGGCTCTGGAGCGGATGCTGGCGCAGCACCCCGAATCGGGGTTTACCGCTGAAGCCAATTTCCGCCGGGCCGAACTGGCTTTCAGCCAGGGTCGCTATGAGGATGCTGAACGTCTGTATGCCCAGGTGATGGCGGCGGGCGAGAGCACTGAATATTTTCTCAACAGCCTTTATATGCACGGCTGGTCCCTGTTTAAAAGCAATCGCCTGGAAGAGAGCCTCGCCTCATTCACCCAGCTGCTGGATCGCGTGATGGTTGACGGCGTCGAGCCGGCAGATCTCAATGATGCCCAGCGCGGTCTCATTGCAGACACCCTGCGCGTCATGGCCATTTCGTTTTCCTATCTGGACGGCGCCCAGGCCATCACTGATACCTACACCAGACTTGGCGAACGGCATTATCAGCATCTGCTGTACCGGCATCTGGGCCAGTTCTATCTGGAAAAGAAGCTGTACCAGAATGCGGCGGATACCTACGCGCATTTCATCGAACAAAACCCGCACTCGGAGCTGAGCCCGACATTTGCGGTGCAGCGTATCGATGTCTACATGCAGGGCGGCCTGGCGACGCTGGTGCTGCCAGCCAAAGAAGAGTTTGTGCGTAGCTACGGCGTCAAAAGTCAGTATTGGGCCAGTCACGCCGACGAAGCGCTGCGGGCATCCATCCTGCCGCATCTGCACACCTTCCTCGACGAGCTGTCGAGCTTCTATCACGCCGAAGCCCAGACTCTCAAAACCGCCAATCAGAAATATCAGGCAGAGCTGGCGGCAGGTCGCAAACCGGCGGTGGAGCCGGAGCGCGCCGTTCCGGCATTCGTGCTCGCCGCCGAATATTACGATGAATTCCGGCAAACCTTCCCCAACAGCGAACGCATGTCGGAAGTGACCTTCCTGATGGCGGAAGCCTATGAGGAAGCACAAGCCTATCCGTTTGCCGTCAGCGCCTATGAACAGGTCGCGTTTGACTGGGTCGATCCGGAATACGGGGCGAAAGCCGGATATAGCGCCATCCTCGCTCTGCAGCAGCTGATTGACGGCTCGGTCGGTGAACAGCAGAGGCGCTGGCAGGAACACAAGGCCGCGACCGCTGCCCGATTTGCCGACTTTTACCCCGGTGATGAGCATGCAGTGGCCGTTTTGACTGAAGCCGCGCAGACTAATTTCGAGCAGAACAATGCCGAGCAGGCAGTCGCCCTGGCCCGGCGCGTGACCACCTGGGAACCGGCGCCGGCGGCAGACCTGCAAAAAACTGCCTGGCTGATTATCGCGCACACGCTCTTCGACTCCGGGGATTTTGTCGCGGCCGAACAGGCTTACCGGGAAGTGATGACGCGTTTGCCCGCCGGTAGCGAAGAGCTGCCTGCCATTGAGGAGCGTATCGCGGCCAGCATGTTCAAGTCTGCCGAGCAACTGGCGGCGGGAGAGGATCTGAGCGGCGCGGTTGACCGGCTGTTGCGTATCGACGCCACGGCGCCTGGATCCGACATCGCGATCCGCGCCCAGTACGATGCGGGCAACTACCTGATGGAGCTCCAGGATTGGGGGCGTGCCGAACAGGTTTTCACCGATTTCGGCAAGCGCTTTCCGAAACACGAGCTGACGCCGACGCTGACTCCAAAATTTGCCGTTATCTATCAGGAAACCGAACAGTGGGACAAGGCGGCGGGGGCCCTGGCCCTTATGGCACAGGAGTCGGATGATCCGGAGGCGCAGCGGCAGTCGATGTATCTCTCGGCGGAGCTGTACCAGAAGTCCGGCAAGGCCAAAGAAGCCGCGGGACAATATGAAGCCTATGTAAAGGCCTGGCCTGAACCGTTTGATCTCGCCACCGAAGCCCGTTACCAGCTGGTGCTGCTGGCGCAGGCAAATAATGATCGCAAAGGCCGCGACCGCTGGTTGCGGGAACTGATGCAGGGACATGACAAGGCGGGGGCCGCGGCCACCGACCGTTCGCGATATCTGGCCGCCTTCGCCGCCAGCCAGTTTGCCGCCGAAACTTACGACCGCTTTGCCGGCATCCGCTTGACCCTGCCTATCAAGAACAGTCTCAAGGCCAAACAGAAAGCGCTGGAAGAGACCCTGGGAGCCTATCGCAAAGTGATGGATTACGGCGTGTCCGAATTCGCTACCGAGGCGAACCATCGCATCGGCACGGTCTACGCGCAGCTGAGCCGGGACCTGCTGGAATCGGATCGCCCCAAAGGGCTGGACGAGATGGCGCTCGAGCAGTACGAAATATTGCTCGAAGAGCAGGCCTATCCCTTTGAAGAAAAATCGGCTGAACTGCTGGAAGCCAATGCCCAGCGAGCGTGGGACGGGCTCTACGATGACTGGGTAAAAGCCAGCTTCAAAGAATTGGCGCGGTTGCTGCCGGCACGGTTCGGCAAGACGGAAAGCATCATCGAGGTGAGCCATGGCATTCACTGATTTGAATCCGGGCCGGCTGAAATCAGGACTTGTCTGCTGTGCAGCGGCTGTGTTGCTGTCGGGCTGCACCGCTTTGAATGAGCGCCTCGACGATCTGCGCAGCGCCCGGGCAACCCGCGCGGAGACAGTGAGCGCGGAGCAGGTGCCGGGCGAGGTGGAAGAAGCGCCGCTCAAGCTCATTCCGGATCCGTATGAAGCGCAAGCTGTGGAAATTCCGCCCGCCGCGCAGCGTCTGTTTCAGGAAGCGGTTATCGCGATGCAGAGCGACGATTACAACTCGGCCCAGCGGTTATTGACCCAACTGGTGCAGGAACATCCAAAGCTGTCGGGACCCTACGTGAACCTGGGGATCACCCTGTGGCGGCTCGGGCGCCTGGACAAGGCCGAAGAAGCCTTCGCGTTCGCGGTGAAAGTAAACCCGAAAAATTCTGACGCGTACAACCAGCACGCCATTTTATTGCGCGAGCAGGGCCGCTTCGCCGAGGCAGAAAAGCTCTACCTGGCGGCACTGGATGTCTGGCCTCACAACCCGCAAAGTCACCGCAACCTCGGCATTCTCTACGACCTTTATATGGGCAAGTGGGACAAGGCGCTGGAACATTACCAGATGGTAAAACGAATCCTGCCGGAGCCCAGTCAGGAAATAGAGGGATGGATAATTGATCTGCAGCGCCGCATCGACGAAGCGGCGGCTGGTTAAGGGTATGCGCAAATGAATAGGAAGCGAGCAATACAAGTGCTGGCGGCAAACGTAGGATTAGGCGTTTTGATGGTGTCGGTGCACGCCCAGGAAGGGGCGGTCATAGAGCTGCAGGACACGGTCATAGGCAACCAGGAGCAGCCCCAGGTGCTTTACATTGTGCCGTGGCAATCGGCGGAAGATACCAGTATCATCTTCCACCCCGTTCATACCAAGCTGGGTCGAGATGTGTTCAAGCACATTGAAAGGCCAGAACATCTGCGCGAACTGGAATACCTGGAGCAGCTTCAGCGACCCGCTCAGCCAGCGGGCAATAAGTAGGACCGAACAGGCGAGGGCTCCGGTGGCTCCCCACATGTGAAATCGCACACAACTTCCCATTGATTCCGGGCGATTCATCGGGCGCCGGCCCGGGTGGCCGTAATTGTTGCCCAGACTGTAAGCCGGAACGATTTTAAACTCTGTATACATTTGTTTTTTGGAGGCAAGAACACCATGGGTTTCTTCAACGCGGCAGTGAGCTTTTTTCAGGACGGTGGCCCGTTTATGTACCCGATCGGAATCGTTCTGATCATCGGGCTGGCCATCGCGATCGAACGCTGGTTGTTTCTGACTGCGGCCAAATCGACCAATCGTCGGGCATTCGATCGCATCATGCCCATGCTGCAACGCCGGGATTTCAGTTCAGTGGTGGAGCTGGGACGCAGTTCCAATGCACCGGTTGCCCGTATCGTCGCCTCCGGTCTGACGCGCATGCAGCAAACTGACAACCGGGACGAGATCGAATACGCAATGGAAGAGGGCGTCATGGAGGCGGTGCCTCGCCTCGAAAAACGCACTTCCTATGTCGCCACGCTGGCCAATATCGCCACCCTGCTGGGGCTGCTCGGCACGATCATGGGTCTGATCAGCGCTTTCACTGCCGTCGCCAACGCCGACCCTGCGGAAAAAGCTTCCCTGCTTTCCCAGAGTATTTCAGTGGCGATGAACACCACCGCTTTCGGGTTGATGACTGCCATCCCGCTGTTGCTGCTGCATACCACCCTGCAAAACAAGACCACCGAGATTGTCGATAGCCTGGAGATGGCCGGGGTCAAGTGCCTTAATACCCTGTCGTCCATTGGCGCTTTTAACAGTGCCGCCAAAACCCGCGCGGCGAGCACCGTGAAGCAACCGTAGCGACCAGGCAGGCTTTTCTATGCGAGTTAGACGACGCAATCGCGAAGAAGCGGATCTCGACATCACCTCCTTCATGAACCTGATGATCGTGCTGGTGCCGGTACTGCTTTTGAGCATGGTATTTTCCCAGGTCACCGTGCTGGAACTTAAATTGCCGGATGCTGCAGCCGATGACTCAGCGCCCGCCGAGGAAGATCCCAGCAAACAAATGCTGGAACTGGTGATTTTCGATGATCGTCTGGTGGTTAATTACCCTGCGGGCGCACCTCTGAAAACCATTCCGAAGGCTGGCGACACCCACGATTTCAAGCTGTTATCGGATGTACTGCAGGAAGTAAAACGCCAGTTGCGCGAACGCAATATCGAAAAGCGCGACATTTTCATTCTGGCGCAACCCGATACCGACTATCAGACGCTGGTGACCGCTTTGGACACTGTGCGCTCCTTCAAGACGGTGGTAGCCGCCTCCGTCGTGGACGCCGAGCTTTTTCCCGATGCGTCTCTCGGTGATGCGCCGGTGACAGGCCGTGAGGAGGTAGCCCCATGAAGCAGTCGCTGCACGCCCGTCGCATGGCCAGACGGCACAAGCGCGCCGGTAAGACCTCCAAGCTGAATCTGGTTGCCCTGATGGACATTTTTACGATCCTGGTGTTTTTCCTTCTGGTGAATTCGTCGGACGTGGAAGTGCTGCAGACCAATAAAGATATTGATCTTCCGGAATCCCTGGCAGACAAGATCCCGGATGCAACCCTGGTCGTGATGATCAGCGCCGACAGCATCATTATTAACGGACGCTCCATTGTCCCCACGCAGACAGCCCTCAATACCGAGGGGGATCTGATTGAACCCTTGCGTCAGGAGCTGGAATATCTCGCCAAGCGCAAACCCTACGCATCTGACGAGGAGCGAGAGCGGGGCCGGGATATCACTATCATGGGCGATGCGCGGACACCGTACAATTTGATGAAAAAAATCATGACCACGTGCGCCCAGTCCGAATACCGGAATATTTCACTGGCGGTCAATCAGACCGCCGCTGAAGAACCGACCGCGGAAGCAGGGGGTTGACCGTGGCTGTTGCAGCACTCAATTCGACCCTGCCCTGGAGTAGCTCCGCACGGGAGGACCAGCAGTTTCGCCGCATTCTTGCGATTCTGCTGGGTCTGTTTCTGCTGCTGGGTATCATTATTCCCCTGATCGATGTGCCGGAGCCTCAGCGCGAGGAACTGGAAAAACTGCCGCCACAGCTGGCACGCGTGGTGATGGAGAAAAAAGAACTTCCCAAACCGCCTCCGCCACCACCACCGCAGCCCAAGGAAGAGAAAACGCCGGAACCCAAGCCGGAAGAACCCAAACCGGAACCCAAACCCGAACCCAAGCCGGAACCCAAGCCCGAGCCAGAGCCGGTCAAATTAAAAAAGGCACAGGAGCAGGCGAAGAAAAGCGGGGTTTTGCAATTTCAGGATGACCTGGCTGCGATGCGCGACGCGCTGGACGTCAGTGACGTAAAGCCGGAAAACGCCAGCCTGACGCGCGCCACGGGTGAGGCGGCGAGCGTCGATCGCAGCGTAATCACCAGCGGGGCCAAATCGCGCAGTGGCGGCATCAATACCGCAGCGCTCAGCCGGGATACCGGTGGCGTAGCCTTGTCCGGAAGGGAAACCACCGCAGTCGAGAGCAAAATGGAAGATGTCAGCGCCGCTGCCAGCAAGGCGCGGGAAACCCGGTCCAGCGGCGACAGCCAATATCGCCCCACCGATGGTGTCCGGCAGAAACTGGATGCGGCCAAAGGGCGCATATACAGTATTTATGCGCGTGCCCTGCGGCAGAACCCCGCACTGCGTGGCAAGGTGGAGTTCAAGATCGTGATCGAACCGGATGGTTCGGTGTCCGATGCGCAGGTGGTTTCGAGCGAGCTGAAAGATCCGGAGCTGGAGCGAAAAATTCTTGCTGCGATCCGTTTTATCGATTTCGGTGCAGCCAACGTGCTTAAAACTACGTTGAATTACACTTACGACTTCCTGCCCAACTGATGCCGTGCGGTGGGCGCCTATGCCCGCCGCGCGTTGTCCTCCACTCTTTGGTAAATGATTTCGTGTAAAGCCGTGGCATAATCCTGCCACTGGCGGCGGCGTAGCGCTGACCTCGGGAGAGCGCGGTGAAATTCAGAAACCGGAAGAACGAATGTGTCATTACGGCCGATGGGCGCGAACTGTGGGTATCGCGCAGTGTTGCCGTGGTGGTTTGCGTGGTCCTGGTCGTAAAGCATCACCCCCACATCCTGATCAACCGCCGGGGCATCGGCGTACCGGATTTTCAAGGCTACTGGAATTTGCCTTGCGGCTATCTCGACTACGATGAAAACACCGCCCAGGCCGCTCTGCGTGAAGTCTGGGAAGAGTGTGGTGTCAACCTGTTTACGATCCTGCCGGAGGCGCAGGCCGCCTGGTTTGACACTCCCTGGGATGTCAATTCCGAGCCGAATTTCAGCAAGCAGAATGTCACGATCCATCACGGGCTGGTGGCGACCTGCAATGAATTACCTTCAGTGTCCAATGCCTACAACGAACCCAACGAGACCATGGATATTCGCTGGCAACCGCTCGACAAGGTCAAAGAGCTGGAGTTCGCCTTCAATCATCATCTGCGTATTGCAAAATTCATTGATCACGTAAAAATGACAGCCGGTCTGGATTTCAGTGAGTATCTGGGTGCGGCCGGCTAGGTGCGGCCGGC